>NZ_JACYTW010000036.1:0-39678 GCF_014841395.1 Plantibacter sp. CFBP 13570
ATCCCGGCGGCCGCCTGCGGGCTCGTCGGCCTGAAGCCCACGCGGGGGCTCGTCCCCGCGGGCTCCGGTGTCGACCGACTCGCCGGCCTCGTCGTCCCCGGGCCGATCGCCCGGACCGTCGCCGACGCGGCGCTCCTGCTCGACGCGATGATCGAGCGCGTGCACGGACGCATCGACCATCACTTCACGCTGCGAGCACCCGACGCCGACGACGGACCCCTGCTCGGGCACGCCGTGCGCGGCGAGGGCCGGTTCCAGTTGGCGGTCCTCGACGGCTCACCCTGGGACAGCGCCTTCGAGCTGGCGGTGGACCCGGAGGCCCGCGCCGCCGTCGACGTCGCCACCCGGGCGTTCACCGCGATGGGGCACGGCCTGGAGGAGCTCACCCTTCGCGACGCCGAACGGTACCCGACCGACTTCACGACGATCTGGCAGGCCTCAGCGGCCGGTGTCCCGGCGTCCTCGGAGGCGGAGCTGGCGCTCCTCGAACCCATCACGAGGTCCCTCGTCGAGCGCGGTCGGGCGCTGCCGGCGACCCGGCTCATGGAGACGCTCGCCAGTCTCCACCGGTTCGAACGCAGCGTCCTCGCGCAGTTCGCGCCGTTCGACGCGATCATCACGCCGGCGCTCGCCCAGACACCACGGCCGATCGGGTGGTACGACCAGGACTCGCCCGAGCTGAACTTCGAGCAGCAGGTGCGCTACGCGCCGCACACCTCCTTCGTGAACGCGACCGGCCTGCCGGCCATCACGCTCCCGGTGCACGAGACGTCCGAGGGGCTGCCGATGGGCGTCCAGCTGATCGGGCGTCCCGGTGGCGAGGCCACCCTGCTCGCCCTCGGTGCGCAACTGGAACGGCGACTGCGCTGGCAGGACCGCGTCCCGTCCGTCGCCCGCTGACCGATCGTCGCCCCGCGTCGCCCGGTGGCGTATGACGGGATGTGACACCGCGGCCGGACCTCGTCCCTCCCGCTGCGCCTAGGGTGCTGAGGCGGCCCGGTCCGGACGGACCGATCGCCGCTCCACCGGAGGAGTCGATCATCAGCGAACAGTCCAGCCCGACGCGGTCCAGCCCCAAGCAGCTCATCCTCAACCTGTTCGAGATGAACTGCGTGAGCCACATCACCCACGGCCTCTGGCGCCTGCCGGACAACCGACGCGACCAGTACACCGACATCCGGTACTGGACGACACTTGCCCGGACAGCGGAGGCGGGCGGGTTCGACGCGATCTTCATCGCGGACGTGGTCGGCGCCTACGACGTCTTCCGCGGCGGCCCGGCCGACGCCCTGCGTGAGGGCCTGCAGATCCCGAACAACGACCCGCTGCTCGTCGTCCCCGCGATGGCCGCCGTGACCGAGCACCTCGGCTTCGGCATCACCTTCTCGACGAGCTACGAGCCGCCGTTCGCCTTCGCGCGTCGCATGAGCACCCTCGACCACCTGACGAACGGCCGCGTCGCGTGGAACATCGTCACCTCCTACCTGCCGAACGCCGCACGGAACTTCGGCCTCGCCGAGGAGATCCCGCACGACGAACGGTTCGCGATCGCCGAGGAGTACCTGGACGTCCTCTACAAGCTCTGGGAAGGGTCCTGGGACGACGACGCCGTCATCCGCGACCGGGAGGCCGGCGTCTACTCCGACCCCGACAAGGTGCGGTACATCGATCACGTCGGGCGCTACTTCCAGGTCGCCGGACCGCACCTGTCCGAGCCGAGCGCCCAACGGACACCGCTGCTCTACACCGCGACCGCCTCACCGGCCGGCATCGCGTTCGCCGGACGGCACGCCGAGGCCGTGTTCACGGGCGTGCGGGGTCCAGGTGGTGCAGGCCCCCTCCTGGAGCGGTTCCGTGCGGCAGCGGCCGACAACGGACGCGACGGGGCCGCGCTGAAGATCGTCGTCCAGGCGGCCGTCATCGTCGCGCGGACGCAGGAGGAGGCCGAGGCCAAGGCCGCGCAGTACCGCGAGCATGCGAGTATCGTCGGCCGGTTCGTGCACGCCGGGCTGCCGTTCGACCCGCTGGCGCACCCGGAGGACCGGACCGTCGCCGAGGCGCTCGCCGCAGAGGGGGTCCCGGCGGACGCCCTGCCGCCGCAGGTGACGGCCGGCACCGTCGGCGAGTTCATCGTGCGGGTCGGCAGCGACCTCGAACGGGACTTCTTCGCCGTCGGCACCCCCGAGGTCGTCGCCGACGAGATCGAGCGATGGTTGGACGAGGTCGGTATCGACGGGATCAACCTGCGGCAGTACCACAGCCTCGACACGCTCACCGACTTCGTCGAACTCGTCGTCCCGGAGCTGCGTCGCCGAGGGCGGCTGCGCGACGCGTATCGACCGGGGGAGACGCTCCGCGAGCGCCTGACGGGCGGGGCGGCCCGGCTCCCCGACGACCACCCGGCCGCACGATATCGCGGAGGACGGAACCTCGGCGACCAGCACGAGAGGGCGCTCGACGGTCACACGGCGTCATCGAAGGAACCCGCGGGAAACCTGTCGTAACAGAGCGGCGGGGTGGCCGGGTGCGCCGACCAGGATGGGCAACCACACCGGCACAGCACCGGACCACCCCGACCCACAGGAGTACCCGTCATGACCCGAACCACCAGACGGCGAGCACGACTCGCCGCCGCAGCACTCGTCGCCGTGAGCATCGCGCTGACCGGCTGCTCGGCGGCGTCGGCCTCGTCCGACGCGGACGGTGGCAGCCTCACCTACCTCGACGCGGAGATCCCCACCTCGGCGCAGGTGCAGGAGGCGGGCACGTGGCAGACCCGTGCGCTGCAGCAGAACATCACCGACCGCCTGCTCTACCGCAACGCGGAGACGGGCGAACTCGAACCGTGGATCGCCGACTCCTGGACCGTCAGTCCCGACGGTCTCACGTACACCTTCGTGATCCGTGACGGCGTCACCTACAGCGACGGCACCGCCGTCGACGCCACGAGCGTCGCGAAGAACCTGAACTGGCAGTCGACCGGCGACGAGGCGAAGGGCACGACCCCGAACGCGCAGTTCCCGCCCGGTCTCGTCGCGACGCCGGACGACGCGACCAGCACCGTCACCGTCGTCCTCGCCGCACCCTACGCGCCCTTCCTCGACGTGCTCACCGGGTGGGGATCCGGGCTCGTCGCCGACGCCACGATCGACGCGAGCAAGGAGGAGCAGTCGCAGTTCGTGAACCTCATCGGTTCCGGTCCCTTCGTCGTCGCCTCCGAGACCTACGGCAAGGAGATCGTGCTCGACCGTCGTGAGGGGTACGCCTGGGCCCCGCCGTCCTCCCCGAACCAGGGCGAGGCGCACCTCGCCTCGGTCACGGTCATCCCCGTGCAGGAGGACAGCGTCCGGCTCGGCACCCTGAAGTCGGGCGAGGCGGACGTCATCCGCTACGTCCAGCCGAGCGAGGAGCAAGGGCTCGTCGACGCCGGCTACGACATCGTGTCCAAGACGGGTGTCGGTCTCAGCAACCAGTGGTTCCTCCGCAGCCAGGCGCCGTTCCTCGACGACGTCGACGTCCGCAAGGCGCTGCTGCACGCGATCGACCGTGAGCAGATCATCGAGACGCAGTACACCGACAGCTGGACGCCCGCGACGTCGGTCCTGTCGCCGGGCACCTTCGGCTACGTCGACGAATCGGCGAAGTTCGCCTACGACCCGGATGCGGCCAACAACCTCCTCGACGGAGCCGGCTGGACCGAGCACGACGCGGACGGCTACCGCACGAAGGGCGGCGAGCGGCTCACGGTGAAGACCTACATCGACGTCTACGACAACACGGCGAAGAGCCTCTTCCAGCAGATCCAGAACCAGTTCAAAGACGTCGGGATCGAGCTGTCGCTCAACGAGCTCGACTACTCCACCTACTGGGCGACCGCGTTCGCGGACCCGGAGGTCGGGGCGCTCCGGGTCGGTTGGCCGCACCCGGACCCCTCGAAGGGCCTCAGCGAGTACTACAGCAAGGACGGCTCCGACCTCCTCGGTCTCGCCGGCTCCGACACGACCCTGCAGTCGCTGCTCGACGCGCAGAACGAGGCGACCGACGACGACACCCGTGCGGTGATCCTCGGACAGATCCAGGACCACCTGATCGACCAGGCCTACGTCGTCCCGATCCTCAACGACAGCCAGGTGTTCGTCACCCAGCAGCGGGTGAAGGGCTTCTCCCTCACCGACGGCGCCCTGCCCGAGTTCTACAACACCTCGATCGAGGACTGAGCGAGCGGGAGGGCCGTCGACCGGACGGCCCTCCCGTACCCGGTCCCGTCCCTTCCGAGAGGAGGCCCCACATGTCCAACCAGCATCCGAACGCCAGCGCGGCGGACACGCGACGCCGGCAGTACCGCGAGTACGTGATCAGGCGCGTCGCCCAGGCGCTCCTCGTGATCGCCCTCGTCTACACGCTCGTCTTCTTCACCCTCTTCGTCCTGCCCGGCGACCCCATCGAGAACAAGCTGACGAGCCCGCTCAACCCACTGCCCCCGTCCGCAGGCGAAGCACTGCGGGCGTACTACCACTTCGACCTGTCGCCGATCGAACAGTTCGCACTGACGGTCGGTCGGCTCCTCCACGGGGACCTCGGCTACTCGCTCGTGAGCGGTCGTGCCGTGTCGGACCTCGTCGCGCAGGGCTTCTCGGACACGATCGTGCTCGCGGGCGTGGCGTTCGTCATGACGATCGTGCTGTCGCTCGCGATCGCGCTCACCGCCGTGTACGGCCCCGTCAAGGCGATCAGGAGCATCGCGGCCTCGGCGCCCATCGCCTCGATCTCCGCGCCGAGCTTCCTCATCGGCTTCGTGCTCCTCGCGATCTTCTCCTTCCAGCTCGGCTGGGTGTCGTCGGTGCGCGATCAGGGCTTCGTGTCCTACGTGCTCCCGGCGCTGACCCTGGCGCTCGCCGTCAACGGTCCGTTGACGCAGGTGTTGATCCAGGGACTCCGGAAGGCTGCGGACGAACCCTTCGTCACCGTGCTCCGCGCGAAGGGGACGAGCGAGGTCCGGATCGCTCTCGGCCACGTCCTGAAGAACGGTGCGATCCCGTCGATCACGATGCTCGCCCTCGTCGTCGGAGAGCTGCTGGCCGGTGCCGTCGTCGTCGAGGCCGTGTTCACCCGCACCGGCCTCGGATTCATCACCTTCGAGAGCGTGCGCGATCAGGACACCCCGGTGATCCTGGCCGTCGTCATCCTCATCTCCTCCATCTACGTCGGCATCAATCTCGTGACCGACCTCGCCTACCCCGTCCTCGACCCGCGCATCGTCCGCCCGGGGCATGGGCGGCCCCGACGCTCCCGCCTCGCCAGGCCTGCTGTCGCGACAGCGGCGGCGACGGGGACGGCGGTGCCCGACGGTATCCCGTCGAAAGCGAGCGTGGACGCATGAGCCTCCGACTCCACCCGGACCGCGACGTCACCGCGGCCGACGACGGACCGGACGTGTTCCGTCGACTCCTCGGCCGCCTCGGGGTCGCGGACGTCCTGGCGATCATCGTCGTCGGTCTCGTCCTCGTGTCCGTCGTCGCACCCGGCCTCCTCACGCCGTACGACCCGCTCGAGCCCGACGACGCCAACGCGCTCGCCGCTCCGTCGGTCGCGCACTGGTTCGGAACCGACTCCCTCGGTCGCGACCTGCTGTCGCGGGTGATCCACGGCACCGGTCGGACCCTGCTCGGCTCGGCGGTCGCCGTCCTCATCGGACTTGGCGCCGGCACGGTCCTCGGGCTCGTCGCCGCGTCGTTCGGCGGTCTCGTCGACGCCGTCATCAGCCGGATCGTCGACGTGCTGCTCTCGATCCCCGGGCTGCTCCTCGCGATGGTCGTCGTCGTGGCGCTCGGCTTCGGCACCCTGAACGCGGCCGTCGCCGTGGGGATCTCCTCGATCGCGGCGTTCACGAGGATCATGCGCTCCGAGGTGCTGACGGTGAAGGACCTGCCGTTCGTCGAGGCGAGTCACCATCTCGGCGGGTCGCGGGCGTACGTCCTCGCGAAGCACGTCTTCCCGAACTCGTACTCCGCGGTGCTGTCGCTCACGGCCCTCCAGTTCGGCCTCGCGATCATCTGGATCTCCTCGCTCAGCTTCCTCGGGTACGGAGCTCCGCCCCCCGACCCGGAGTGGGGCCTGCTCGTCTCCGAGGGTCGTCAGTACGTCGTGTCCTCGCCGTGGCTCGTCGTCGTCCCGGGCCTCGTGATCGCCGTCACCGTGCTCGCCATCAGCCGTCTCAGCCAACTCACCCGCGAGAGGACCACCGCATGAACCAGGCAGCCCTGCAGCACAGCGCACTCCATGTCGTCGACGCGGCTCCGGTGCCGTTGCTCGTCGACGGACTCGCCGTCGGGTACCGGACACGTGGCTCGAGGGGGCTGACCGACACGGTGCGCGACGTGTCGTTCCAGGTCGGGCGCGGCGAGACGGTGTCGCTCGTGGGTCAGTCCGGTTCGGGGAAGAGCACGATCGCCCGGGCGGTCGCGGGGCTCCTCCCGGGCAACGGCTCGGTCACCGCCGGTCGGGTCGCGGTCGCCGGTCACGAGGTCGCCGACTTCTCCCGGAAGCAGTGGCACCCCCTGCGCGGCTCGACGCTCGGTTTCATCCCGCAGGATCCGCTGAGTTCACTCGACCCGCTGCAGCGGATCGGCGTGCAGATCGCCCAGGCGGTCCAGGTGGCGGGCGACACCCCGCGCTCGGAGGTCCCCGCGCGCGTGATCGAGCTGCTCGACCACGTGGGCATCCGTCAGGCCTCGGCCCGCGTGCGGTCCTACCCGCACGAGCTCTCGGGCGGGCAGTTGCAGCGGGTGCTCATCGCGATCGCCATCGCGGCGAGGCCCAAGCTGCTCATCGCCGACGAGCCGACGTCCGCGCTCGACGTGACCGTCCAGCGGCGCATCCTCGACCTCCTCGACGGCCTCCGGCAGGAGCTCGGGCTCGGGATCCTCTTCATCACCCACGACCTGGCGCTGGCGCAGGAGCGCAGCGACGCGATCGTGGTCCTGCAGGACGGGAACGTCCGCGAGTCGGGCCCGGCCGAGGAGGTGTTGCTCGCACCGCGGCACCCCTACACGGTGGGGCTGCTCTCGGACTCACCCGCGTCCTCGCCCTTGCGCTACCGGGAACGCATCCGCGCTGCGGCCGAGCAGGTGCAGGCGGAGCAGCGCGGCGAGACGAACGCGGCGCCCGCAGTGGTCGAGGTGTCGCACGTGTCCAAACGGTTCGGACGCGATCCGCAGGCGCCGCCCGCACTCGACGGCGCGTCGCTCGTCCTCCGTCCGCGTTCGATCCACGCGCTCGTCGGCGAGTCCGGGTCGGGCAAGTCGACGCTCGCGCGCATCGTCGCCGGGCTCACCTCCTTCGACGACGGCTCGGTGCGGGTCGCCGGCCGGGAACTCCCGCGGGACAACGCCGTCGCCAACCCCTTCGCGCGCGACCTCCAGCTGGTCTACCAGAACCCGCTCTCGGCGGTCGATCCGCGGTACACCGTCGGACAGATCATCGAGGAGCCCCTGCGGATCCACGGGGTGCGGAGCGCCGCCGAACGCCGGCGCCGCGTCGCGACCATCCTCGACCAGGTCGCCCTCCCCGCGAGTGCGCTGGGGCGTCGTGCACGGGAGGTGTCGGGCGGTCAGCGCCAGCGGGTCGCACTCGCGAGGACGCTCGTCCTCGCGCCGTCGGTGCTCGTCCTCGACGAGCCCACCTCGGCGCTCGACGTCTCGGTGCAGGCGCAGATCGTCGAACTGCTCCTCGACCTCCGGGACGAGCACGCGCTCAGCTACCTGTTCATCTCGCACGACCTCGGTCTCGTCCGGCAGATCGCCGACGAGGTGACGGTGCTGTCGACCGGGCGCGTCGTCGAGTCGGGCCCGGCCTCGGCCGTCCTCGGGCATCCACAGCACGCGTACACTCGGGAGCTGCTCGACGCGGTGCCGCGGTTCGACGTCGAGCGGCTCGATCCGAGCCGGTTCGAGGCCGTCGGATGAGCGCACCGACCACGGAACCACGCACGGAGGAGACCATGTCACGATCGTTCGACGACCTCGTCGCCGAGGCCGACGCCGCCTCGGTCGACGGATGGGACTTCTCGTGGCTCGACGGCCGAGCCAGTGAGGCGCGCCCCTCCTGGCGGTTCTCGGAGCTGCTCGGGAGACGTCTGGCCGACGTCCCGTCCTCGCTCGACCTCGAGACCGGCGGGGGAGAGGTGCTCGACACGGCGCCGGTGCTTCCACCGCTCGCGGCCGCCACCGAGTCCTGGCCACCGAACCTCGCCCGAGCCGCCGCCCGCCTGCACCCGCGCGGCGTCGTCGTCGTTCGCACGGAGGAGGGTGCTCCACTGCCGTTCGCGGACGACTCGTTCGCGCTCGTGTCGAGCCGGCATCCCGTCGCTGTGGACTGGGCCGACGTAGCGCGGGTGATCGCGCCGGGAGGAGGCTACCTCGCCCAGCACGTCGGACCGGCGAGCGTGTTCGAACTCGTCGAGGCCTTCCTCGGCCCGCAGCCCGAAGCCGTCCGTCGAGCACGTCACCCTGACGACGAGGCCGACGCCGCCCGCGCCGCCGGACTCGAGATCGTGGAGCTGCGGACCGAACGGCTGCGGATCGAGTTCCACGACGTCGGTGCGATCGTCTGGTTCCTGCGCAAGGTGATCTGGATGGTGCCCGGATTCACCTCCGCGCGGTACCTCGACCGCCTGCAGCAGCTGCACCGTTCCCTGCAGGAGGACGGTCCGTTCGTCGCACACTCTTCCCGAACCCTCATCGAAGCGCGCAAGCCAGCCCGGTGACCGGGCCCCTGCCGAGGCGCCCTTCGACAGGCTCAGGGACCGGGATAGAGGAGACGATCCCCCTACGGGCGGGGCCACCGGCATCCCGACGTAGGCTCGTCGTGACGGCGAGTGGAGGACGATCGAGTGGTGGATGTCGGCACCGGACGGCGACCGGTCTCCCGCCTGCGCACCCGCCTGCTTGCCGGGCTCCGCTCACGGATCCTCGCGGTCTTCGCGGTGGAGCAGGACCGCCCGCCGCAGTGGACGCTCGATCTCGAGGACGGCACCGACGCTGGGTTCTTCACGCCCGACTCCGCGGCCTGGACGGTGCACGGCGGTGTCGAGACCATGGTCGCCGGTATCCGGGCGCTCCTCCTGCAGGCGGCCCACCCCGGGGCGCTCGCCGGCGTGCACGACTGGTCCCGGTACCGGGAGGACCCCCTCGGACGGCTCGACGGCACCATCCGCTGGATCTTCACCGTCACCTACGGCGATCGCGACACGGCCCGTCGGACGAGCGACTATGTGCTCAAGCTCCACGAACGCGTCGTCGGGGAGTACCTCGACGCCCATGGCGTGGTGCGCCCGTACGCGGCCAACGACCCGGACCTCCTGCGCTGGGTGCACCTGGCGTTCACCGACGCCTTCCTGAGCGTGCGACAGACCTGGGGCGGTCGGATCCCCGGTGGTGCGGACGCCTATGTGGCCGACTGGGCGCTCGCGGGCGAACTCATGGGCGTCGTCGACCCGCCCCGCTCCGAGGCTGAGCTGGCCCGACAGCTGCGCGGGTACCTCGACGCCGGCGACCTGACCGGCGGCCCGCGGGTCGACGAGACCCTGGCGTTCCTCCGCCGACCGCCGCTCGACCGCTCGCTGCTCCCCGCCTACGGGATCCTCTTCGCGGGAGCCGTCGCGACGATCCCACCCGAGTACCGCCGCATCCTCGGGCTCCGCACCGCTCATCTCGGCCCGATCCCGCTGCCGGTCGTGACGGCGACCCGGGTGGTCCTGTGGATCGTGGGGCTCGTCCTGCACGGTGAGTCGCCGAGCCAGCGCGCGGCCCTGCGCCGGCACCGGCGCCTGGCGGACCCGCCGGCCGTCTCCGGTCCCTGAGCTTGTCGTCCCCGGTCCCTGAGCTTGTCGAAGGGCTGCGCTCCGCGTTCCGTACTTCGCCCTTCGACAGGCTCAGGGACCGGGTGGTGGCGCAGGACCGGACGGCAGGTCGGCATGCCCTCTTGGGCGTCATCGCGCCGCCAACCGTCTCCGGTCCCTGAGCTTGTCGAAGGGCGGTTCTGCGCGGAGGATTGTCGCCCTTCGACAGGCTCAGGGACCGGGGAATGGTGGCTGAGGGGCCGGGACGGTGGTCCAGCGACGGTGGTCCAGGGACCGTGTGGTGGCTCAGGGACCGGGACGGTGTCAGAGGCGGGGGACCGAGGCGAGCAACTGGGTCGTGTACGGGTGCGAGGGCCGACTGAGGACCTTGGCGACCGGGCCCTCCTCGACGATCGCTCCGTCGCGCATGACGACGACCCGGTCGCAGAGATGCTGCACCACGCCGATGTCGTGCGAGACGAGCACGATCGCCAGCCCGAGCTCCTGACGCAGCCCGCCGAGCAACTCGAGGATCTGCGCGCGGACGGTGACGTCGAGCGCGCTGAGCGGTTCGTCGCCGACGAGGAGGCGCGGGCGGTGCACGATCGCGCGCGAGAGGGCGATGCGCTGGCGCTGACCGCCGGAGAACTCGTGCGGGAAGCGGTCGGCCGCGTCGGCGTCGAGCCCGACGAGCCGGAGCACCGCGCGGACCCGGGAACGGTGGTCGCCCTCGATCCCGAGCGCCGAGAGCGGCTCGGCGACGATCCGCCCCACGCTCATGCGCGGGTCGAGCGACGCGTACGGGTCCTGGAACACCACACCCGTCTGTCGACGGAACCAGTGCAGACTCCTGGCGCTCGCCGCGGCGCTGACGGGACGGCCGTCGAACGCGACGGACCCGGAGCTCGGGGTGTCGAGTGCGAGCAGGAGGCGGACGAGCGTCGACTTGCCCGACCCCGATTCACCGATGATGCCGACGGCCTCACCGGGGGCGACGACGAGGTCGCTCGGGTGGAGCGCGACGGTGCGGCTCGGGCGCTGGAAGAGCGACTCCCTCGGGTTGGTGTAGACACGTCCGAGCCCCTGGGCGTGGAGCAGCGGCTCAGTCATCGTCCTCGCCCTTCCAGCTCATGGTCTTCGCGGCGGCCAACAGCCGCTGCGTCACGGGCGACACCGGCATCGACAGCAGTTGGGCCACCGGCCCGGCCTCGACGACCTTCCCCTGCGCGAGCACCACGGCGTCACTGGCGATCCGGGAGAGGACCGCGAGGTCGTGGGTGATGAAGACGAGGGACGCCCCGGTCTCGCTCACGAGACGCTCGAAGAGGCCGAGGATCTCCGACTGGATGGTGACGTCGAGCGCCGTGGTCGGCTCGTCCGCGATGAGCAAGGAGGGTCCGCAGGCCAGGGCGATGGCGGCCGCGACCCGCTGGCGTTGTCCGCCCGACAGCTGGTGCGGGTACCGCCGGACGATGCGCTCGGGGTCGGGCAGACGGACCCGCGCGGCGAGTTCGACGGCACGGTCGAGCGCTTCCCGTTTCGACAGCCCCTCGTGGATGCGCAGCGGCTCGCCGATCTGTCGTCCGATGGTGCGGATCGGGTTGAGTGCCGTCCGAGGCTCCTGGAACACGATCCCGATCTCACGCCCGCGGATCCGCGCGAGTTCGCGGTCGTCGCGGCCGAGGAGTTCCTCGCCCTGCCAGCGGATGCTGCCGCTCACCGAGGCGCCGTCGGGGAGCAATCCGAGGATCGCCAGCGCCGTCAGCGACTTCCCGGATCCGGACTCGCCGATGAGGCCGAACCGTGCGCCCGCCGGCACGCTGAAGCTCACGCCGTCGACGACCCGGCGACCGCCGAGCGTGACGACGAGGTCCTGGACGTCGAGACTCATGCGGTCACCCCCTGGGGCGAGGTGGGGGTCGACGCGGGTCCGCGGCGACCGAGGGTCGGATCGGTCGCGTCCCGCAGGGCGTCTCCGAGGAGGTTGAGGGCGAGGACGGTGATGGTGATGGCGAGCCCCGGCCACAGCACCGACAGCGGGTGCACGGCGAGGTAGGTCTGCAGTTCACTGAGCATCCGACCCCAGGACGGGACACTGGAGGGGGCGCCGTAGCCGAGGTACGACAGGCCCGCCTCGGCGAGCACCGCGACCGCCATCGACCACGACAGCTGGACGATGAACACCGGTGCGACGTTCGGCAGCAGATGCCGCGTCAGGTTCCTCACCGGTCCGAGACCGGCGGCCTTGCCGGCGAGCACGTACTCGCTGTGCGAGACCCGGCGGATCTCGGGGCGGGTCACCCGGGCGATGTTCACGCCGAAGCTGATGCCCACCGCCCAGATGACGACCCACAGCGAGCCGCCGAAGACCGAGGCGATCATCATGGCGATGAGCAGTGTGGGGAACGCGATGAGGATGTCGATCAGCACCGCGACCGTCTCCCGGACCCAGCGCCGCGTGAGTGAACCGAGGGCGGCGAGGGCGACCCCGATGACCGTCGAGACGACTGCGGAACCGATCGCGACGGCCACGGTCACCCGCGCACCGACGAGCAGCAGGCTGAAGATGTCGCGTCCGACCTCGTCCGTGCCGAACAGATGGGCCGGCGACGGAGCCAGCCACTTCGCGAACGGATCGGTGAGCTGGGGGTCGTACGGCGTCCAGAGGAAGGAGACGCCGGCGCTCAGGAGGAGCAGGGTGACCACGACGAGACCGAACACGCCTGCCGGGCCGGACACGAGGGTGCGGAGTCCGCCTGATGCCGCGCGCCGACGCGGGTGATCCTGACCGGCGGTCATGTGGTCCGCTCCCGTTCTCGGAGTCGGGGGTCTGCGAGACGGTGGACGACGTCCACGACGGCACCGATCACGAGGACCACCCCAGTGAGGACGAGGAGCTCGCCCTGCACCTTCACGAGGTCGCGGTTGCCGACATCGGCGACGAGCATGCGCCCGATGCCGGGCAGCGTGAAGAGCTGTTCGATGATGACGCTGCCGACGATGAGCCCGGCGATCTGGAGCCCGAGCACGGTGACGACCGAGAGCGCCACGTTCGGCAGCCCGTGGCGGATGAGTGCCTGCGAACGGGTCAGCCCCTTCGCCGCCGCCGTCCGGACGTAGTCCTGGCCGATCGCGTCGAGGGCGGCGGAACGGACGAAGCGCAGCAGGACCGCGCCCTCGACGACGCCGATCGTGAGCGCCGGGAGGAGGAGGGCGCGGATCGCCGCCAGCGGATCGTTCCAGCCCGCGCGCGGGAAGCCCTGCGCCGGGAGCCAACCGAGTACGACGGCGAAGAGGAGCACGAGCATCATGCCGGCCCAGACGACCGGGACGGCGGCGAGCCCCTGCGACGCGAAGGAGATGACGACGCCCGTCGCGCGGGTGCGCCGGACGGCCGCCAACACCCCGAGCGGCACGCTGAACGCGAGGGCGATCACGAGGGCCATGATGCCGAGCGGGACGGTCACCTGCGCCTTCTGGGCGAGTTCGCTGGCGACGGGGGTGCCCGTGATGAGCGAGTTCCCGAGATCGCCGCGGAGCAACCCGCCGATCCAGTCGAGGTACTGCAGGAGGACGGGCTGGCCGAGTCCCAACTGTTCACGGATCGCAGCGACCGCTTCGGGCGTCGCGTCCGTTCCGGCGATGACCTGGGCGACGTCGCCCGGGAGCACCCTGATGGTGAAGAAGATCAGGGCGCTCGCGGCGAGGAGCCCGACGAGGAGGAGTACCAGCCTCGTCAGGATGAACCGGGTCACCCGGTCACGGCGACCTTCGCCAGGTTGATGCGCGAGTTGACCGAGTCCACGGGGAAGCCGGTCACGCCGTCGCGCACCACCGTGAGGGTGATCGCGGTGTAGAGCCAGTCGGCGGCGTTGTCCTTCGACACGAGGTACGCCGCCTCCTTGAGCTTCTGGGCTGCGACGGCCGGATCGGTCGCCGCTACGGATTCAGCATAGAGCGACTGGACCTGCGCGTTGTCGTAGCCGAAGTAGTAGTTCGGGTTCGCCCAGTTCTGGAAGTCGCGTGCCTCGACGTGGTTCACGTAGCTGAGGTCGTAGTCCTTGTTCGTGTAGACGTCGTTCAGCCAGGTCGGGAACTCGACGCTCTTGACGGTGAGGGTGACGCCGATGGCCTTGAACTCGGACACCAGGACGTTGGCCACCGAGGTGCCGTAGAAGCTCGGGATCGTGAGCGTCAGGGACAGGTTCTCCTGGCCGGCCTGGGCGAGGAGCGCCTTCGCCTGTTCCGGGTCGTACTTCACGAGCTCGCTGAGGTTCTCGTAGCCCGGGTCGAGCTCGGGGATCGGTCCGTACTGCTCGACCGCGGCGCCGCCGACGGCCTCGACGATCGCGGCGTGGTCGATGGCGGAGCGGAGCGCCTGCCGGACGAGGGGGTCGTTCAGGGGAGCGCGCAGGTTGTTGAAGGCGAGGGTGTACTTGTCGGTCGTCTTGCCTTCGGTGATGCTGAACCCGTCGGCACGGGTGATCTGTTCCTTGAGGTTCGCGTCGAGCGCCGTCTGCACGTCGAGTTCGCCGGCGAGGGTGGCGTTGACGGCGGAGGAGGCGTCGGGGATGTAGCTGAAGACGACCTCCTTGACCTTCGGAGCGTCGCCCCAGTACTTCGCGTTCCGGTCGAAGGTGATGCTGTCGCCCTGCTTCCAGGTCTTCAAGGTGAACGGCCCGGTGCCGTTGGCGGTCGTCGACAGGTCGTTGGTGGCGCCCGACTCCAGCACGAGTCCTGCGCGTCCGGTCAGGGTCCACAAGAGGTTGGAGTCGGGCGAGGTGAGCTGCAACTGCACGGTCGAGTCGTCGACGGCCGTGATCGAGGCGACCTTCTGGAGCGCCACGTTGTCGACGAAGGTCGGGTCCTGCTGCACCTGGGTGATGGAGTCGACGACGTCGGCCGCGGTCAGGGCGGCGCCGTCATGGAAGGTCACGCCGTCGCGGAGGACGAAGGTGTAGGTGAGACCGTCGGCGCTGATGTCGTGGCTCTTCGCGAGCGTGTCGACGATCTGGTTGTCCTCGGTGCGGGACACGAGGCCCTGGTAGACGTTGTCGATGAGGATCTGGTCGAGCGCGGCGCCGGAGGTGGTGCGGATGTTGAGGTCGGAGGGCTCCAGGACGAGACCGACCCGCAGGGTCGCGTCGGCGTCGGGCGTCGGCGTCGCGGCCGGGCCTGCGCAGCCGGTGAGGACGAGGGCGGCGCCGGTGACCGCGATCGCGGCGGTGAGGAGCTGACGACGCAGCTGACGATGACGCATGGAGGTCCTTTCGGGGATGCTGGAGTGGCCGGCATCTGGAGACGCACAACCGGTTCCGGGCAGCGGGCATTCCCGCCTGGGCCGCGTGAATACTGGACCGCGTCCGGAAAGCCGCATCGCTGGGGCTCCAGCGAGCGTACCCAGTCGACGTGTGTGGTGCCAGCCACGGTGTCAGGGGGCGTCACAGAGTGATCGGATCGTGATGTGCTCCGCCGCCTTGGAAGACCCTGCGCGGGGGCCGAAGTGAGCTTAGGCTCGCCTATACTGATCGCGTGAGCTATTTCGAGGATCCGGCGGAGTTCGCCGTCGCGGACGCACGCCACGTGCTGCTCGCTGGCGACGAGTCGTCGGTCGGCGAGCTGGCCGAGGTCCTCGCGCTGCTCCCCATCTGCGCCCGCGGTCAGGTGTTCGTCGAGGTCGACGACGCCGCGTCGATCACCACCCTCGACTCGCCGGGACGCGTCGTCGTGACGTGGCTCGTCCGCGCAGCGCGTTCGGGGGAACCTGGAACGGGCAGCCGGTGCGCACGCGGTCAGGCCGTCGCGCGAGCGACCCGGGCCTGGGCGAGCGAGATGCTCGACGTCGACGGACACGACGCGGCCGACTACCACGTGTGGATCGGCGGTGAGACGGAGCACCTCACGGGTCTCCGGAACGACCTCAGGATGACCCTGGCGAGCATCGGCGCACGTCAGCGCTCGAGCTCGGTCGAGCGCGCATCGCACTGACACGACCTCGCACCGGGCCGCACCGCACGGACGCCGCGACGCTCGTCAGCGGCGTTTCGGCAGGTAGCCTCCCGCTTCGAGACCGGCTTCGATCTCGAACCGGTTCCGGAGCGGATCACGACCGGCGATCGCGTACATCAGCGGGAAGAGCATGCCGTACCGCTGCCACTGCCGCTTGTGCACCGCCTCGTGTTCGAGCACCCGGGTCGACACGTTCCGGTCGGTGAGGTACACCCCGCCGACGCATGAACCACCTCGGCCGAACGTCCACGACGGCATCCCGCGGAAGACGATCATCCCGCCCCGCCGTTCGACCGGCCCGGTGCTCCAGACTGCGCCCCAGACGAGCCCGGTGAGCGTGGCGTACCAGTACCCGATCCGGCTGAGCGGTGAGTCGAGCCACGGGCCGCCGGAACGACGGCTCCGCGGCTGATCGACCTCGCCGGGACGGGTCACGCACCGCTCCGGTAGGTCTCGAGGAGCCGCAGCCAGATCTCACTCATCGTCGGGTAGGACGGCACCGCGTGCCAGAGGCGGTGCAGCGGCACCTCACCCACGACGGCGATCGTCGCCGCGTGGACGAGTTCGGCGACGTCCTGACCGACGAAGGTCATCCCGATGATCACGCCGCGCTCCTCGTCGACGACCATCCTCGCCTGCCCGGTGTAGCCGTCGGCGTGGAGGCTCGAGCCCGCGATGCCACCGAGGTCGTAGTCGACCACCCGGTGGTCGATCCCCGCCGCCTCGGCCTGCGCGGCCGTGAGTCCGACGGCGGCGACCTCCGGTTCGGAGAAGACGACCTGCGGCACGGCACGGTGGTCGGCGGTCGCCGCGTGGTCGCTCCACGGGCTGGTGTCGACGTCCTCGCCGTTCGCCCGTGCCGCGATGACCGCGCCCGCGGCGCGTGCCTGGTACTTGCCCTGGTGCGTCAGGAGTGCCCGGTGGTTGACGTCGCCGACGGCGTACAGCCAGTCGCTGCCGTGGGCGAGGAGCTGATCGTCGACCTCGATCCAGGCACCCGGTTCCAGGCCGACGGTCTCGAGCCCGAGGTCGTCCGTCCGTGGCGTCCGGCCGGTGGCCACGACGAGTTCCGCCGTCGTCACCGCATCCCGGTCGTCGAACTCGAGCGTGACGGCACCGTCGGCGGCCCGGGAGACGGCGGTGGGGGAGGCGTGCACGATCGTCACGCCGAGCTCACGCAGGGAGGACTCGACGAGTTCGCCGGCGAACGGTTCGGTGTTGCCGAGCAGGCCACTGCGCGCGACGAGCGTGACGTCGACCCCGAGTGAGCGGTAGGCCGTCGCGAGCTCGACGGCGACGACGCCGCCACCGAGGAAGGCGACGGACGCTGGCAGGGTCTGGACGCTCGTGGCCTCGCGGCTCGTCCATGGCTCCACCGCCGCCAGCCCCGCGATGTCGGGCAGGAGCGCGGCGGATCCGGTGCAGACCGCGACGGCGTGCGTCGCCGTGAGCACGGTCGTCGAGCCGTCGGCGGCCGTCACGGTGACCTCGCGCTCGCCGGTCAGTCGACCGTGCCCACGCACCAGCTCGATGCCGGCGCCCTGGAGCCAATCGACCTGGCCGTCGTCCGACCAGTCGCTCGTGAACGAGTCCCGTCGCGCGAGGACCTTGAGCGGGTCGAGCGCGGTGTCCTCGGGGATGGCTCCACCCGTGCGCTTGGCGGCACGCAGGGCGGCGCCCGATCGGATGAGGGCCTTGGACGGCATGCAGGCCCAGTAGGAGCACTCACCGCCGACCAGTTCGCTCTCAACGATGACGACGCTCAGACCGCTCTTGTGGGCGTAGTCGGCGACGTTCTCGCCGACGGGTCCGGCTCCGATGACGACGAGATCGACGGTACGGCTCATGGGGTGACTCCTGTCGGGTTGGTGCTGTCGGGCTTCGGTTCGCGACTGATCGCGCCGATGATGCGGAGGATGGTGCCGAGGTCGTCGGCTGCGGCGTCGGGGGAGCCGGGGGAGAAGCCCGTGACGCCGGCCCCGGCGAAGCCGAACCGCGCGCGGAGCGCGGTGATGCAGTCCAGCAGGGTGCCGAGTTCGAGACCGAAGGGGACGGCCGAGCTGACGCCGGCGATGACGGCGGGGTCGAGGACGTCGACGTCCACGTGCAGGTAGACGCGGTCGGCGCCCGTCGCCTCGACGGCGGCGACCACCTCGGCGGCGCTCGTCATCACCGAGGAGACCATGGGGATGCCACGCTCCTCGATGTGGGCGAGTTCACCGTCGTCGAGGTCGCGCACCCCCACGAGGACGAGCCGGGCGGGATCGAGTGGGGCCTCGGGCAGGAGCATCGCGGCGCCTTCGCCGGTCAGTGCTCGGGCGACCATTCCGCTGAACGACCCGGACGGCGAGCTGAGCGGGGTGTTGAGGTCGCCGTGGGCGTCGAACCAGACGACGGCGATGCCGGGGTCGCGTCGGAGGGCCTCACCGACTGACGCGAGTTCGACGCCGCAGTCCCCACCGATGGTGATGACGGGCTCGTCGATCCCGACGAGCGCCTGACGTTGGAGTTCCGCGGTCGTCACGAGGGAACTGGCGCGCCGGATGTCGGTGTCGAGGGCCTCGCCGGCCTCCGTCGGCACGTGGACGAGTGTCGTGGCCGCCGTGGGCAGGTCGCCACGGATCGCCTCGGCTCCATCGATCAACTGCATGGCCCTGGACGAACCGGAGCCCTGCCACTGGGGGACGACGACGAACTTCGTCATGCGGTGCCTTCCTGGAGGTGGTGCGAGGGGGCGAGGGCGACGGGCCCTCGGGAGGTCCCGGGGGCCCGTCGGATCGGCACTACTGGCCGGCGTTCGGCGTGTACTCGGGGCCGGAGGACTCGATCGCGGGAGACGCGGAACCGCCGCCCTTCAGCGCGGCGAGGCGGGCCTCGACCTCGGTCAGCTCGCCGAGGTCCTCGAGGTCGTTGAACTGCGCGTCGAGACTCGACGCGGCGAGCTCCTGCTGGCCGAGCACCTTCGCCTCCTCGCGGCGGATCTTGTCCTCGTAGCGGCTCAGGTCGCTCGTCGGGTCCATGATGTCGATGCTGCCGACCGCATCCGCGACCTTGCGCTGGGCCTCCGCGGTCTTGGCCCGGGCGACGAGCTCGCTGCGCTTCGTCTTCAGCTGCTCGAGCTTCGTCTTCATGCCGTTGAGGCCGTTCTTCAGCTGCTCGACGACCTTCGTCTGCGAGGCCAGCTGCGGCTCGGCCTGCTTGGCCTCGTTCTCGGCGCCGATCTGGCGCTGGAGCGCGATCTTCGCGAGGTTGTCGAACTTGTCGGCGTCCGCGGCGTTGCCCGCCTGACGGTATTCGTCGGCCTTGCGACTCGCGGCCAGAGCCTTGGTGCCCCACTCGGAGGCCGCCTCGACGTCCTGCTGGTGGTCCTGCTCGAGAAGCCGGAGGTTGCCGATCGTCTCGGCGATCGCGCTCTCGGCGTCGGCGATCGAGTTCGTGTAGTCCCGGACCATCTGGTCGAGCATCTTCTGCGGGTCCTCGGCGGAGTCGAGCAGCGCGTTGATGTTGGCCTTGGTCAGCTGGGCGATGCGTCCGAAGATGGACTGCTTCTCTGCCATGGTGTGGTTCCTCTCTCGTGTCCTGCTGGGTCGTGTCGGTCGGTGTCTGGTGATGATGTGGGTGGTGCCGCGGATCAGAAGCGACCGCCACCGCGTCGGGAACGGGTGCCGCCGCCACCGAAGCTGCCGGCGCTGCGTGGGCGACCGGAGCCACCGCCGAACATGCCGCCGCTCGATCCTCCGCCGCCGAACATGCCGCCGCCGGAACGGGACCCGCCGCCGCCGAGGACGGAGTTGATCAGGATGCCGCCGAGGACGGCACCGAGCATCCCGTTGCCGCCCTGCTGCCCCTGGCCGCCGCCGAACATGCCGTCGAGTCCGCCCGCCGACTGGCTCTGGAACTGCCCGAGGTCGGCCTGGGCGAGCTGCACCGCTTGACTCGCGAGCGAGTTGGAGCGCTGGGCGAGGGAGAGCGCCTGCGTCGGGTCGTTGGCGGCGAGGCCCTGGGCCTGCACGAGGGTGCGGCCGGCTTCGGCGAGGCGCGTCCGGGCCTCCGGGCCGACGGCTCCGCGCCGCGAGACGATGAAGTCCTCTGCAGCCGACACCTGCGCGCCCGCCGTCTGCAGGGTCTGTCCGAGGGCGGCTGCGGCGCGCTGTCGCTGCTCCGCCGCGGTGCGCACCCCTTGGAGAGCACCGTCGATCTGCGTGTTCGCCGCATCCAGGCGGGCGAGGAGGGCGATCGGGTTGTTCGGTGCGCCGAGCGCGCCGCGAACCTGGGAGACCGTCGCGGTGGTGCTCGCGACCGCCGCGGCGAGGGTGCCGGTCGGGTCCGGTTGGCCGCCAGCCGCGGCGACGTCTCCGTCCAATTCGGCCAGTCGGGCGGCGAGGTGCTGCTCGGCGGTCGTCAGGTCGGCCTGCAGCCGCTTCACGGCCCCGGTGAGCTGGGTGGCCTGGTCGAGCGCTTCCTCGGCGGCTCGGATGCCGACGGCGGCCTCGCCCGAGTCTCCGGCGGCGAGCCGTGCAGCTGCGTCCGAGATCGCCGCGGTGGCGAAGGCGAGACGCTCCGTCGCCTGCGCCGGGTTGTCGATCACGGTGATGAGGGCGTCGGGGCTGTAGCGCGTCTGCAGGGCGCGCACCGCGTCTTGCGCGGCCGTCACCGTCGGTCCGGCCGCGGCCGCCCTGGCTCGCAGCTCCTCGACCGCGGCGGGTGCGTTCTTCTCGAGCGCGCGGAGCTCGTCGAAGGAGGCTGCTTGTTCATCGAGCACGTGGTTCGCGTGCTCGCAGAGCCGGATGATCTGGAGGTTCCAGTCGCGCTGTTGCTGCTCGGTGTCCGGCTCGGCGTCGTCGAGCCGCTGCTTGAGCGCGAAGGCGTGTGCGAGGTCGTCCTTCGCTCCGGCGAGGGCGGCGGTGAACGCGGCCGTGGCCGGTTCGCCGTAGGAGGCGGTGGCGAAGCCGAGCTCCTCCTCGCTCGTCCGGACGGCGTCGTCGGTCTGGACGAGCGCACTGCCGGCGAGTCGTTCGAGCTCGGGGATCGGGGCGGTGGTCAGCGGGTCGACCGGTGCCCCCTGCTGGCCCGCGGTCACCGCGCCGTCGCCGTTCGCAGCGCGGCGCCGGCGGAGGAAGACGACCAGGAGAATGACGGCCACGACGGCGACGACCACGATCAGCAGGATGGTCAACCAACCGGCCGAGCCCCCTGAGCCGCCACCGGTGCCTCCGATCGACCCGCCGCCGACGGCGGCGCCCAGGCCTTCGGCGGCAGCGACGCCGGCACCGGCCCAGTCGTCGTCGCGCAGCTGCGGCAGGATGCGCTGCTGCTCGATCTCGGTCAGCTGATCGCCGCTCACCGGTCCGCTGGAGTCGCCGGAGAGGTAGTAGGCGCGGTCCTCGGTCGCCACGGCCAGCAGATACTGGTTCGGTCCGAGATTGTTGTCCTTCGCGGTCTGGTTCGCCCAGGACTCGGCGTCACTCGGGTCGGTGAAGGTAGGTACGTAGACCACCCAGAGGTCGACGCCGTGATCCGCGGCCAGGTCGTCGACGGCCGTCGTGACCTCGGTGACCTCACCGCTGCTGAGGACACCCGCGCTGTCGCTCACGCGCCCGGCCCCGAGCTGCACCGGGCTCTCCGCCCAGGCGGCGGTGGCTCCCGCTCCGAGGAGCACGGCCACGCAGAACGCCCAGATCGATACCGCCCAGCGAACCCGCATCGGCCACCTCGTCACTCGTTCGGACCCTGGAGCCCCACCCCGCGGCTCGGTTCCGAGTCTAGGTCCGGGCCCTCGACATCTCTACAGCGGGCTCCCAGCGAGCGCACCGAACCAGAGCTGTGCTATACGGCGGTGACGGGGCTTCGCCGACACCGACCGTGACGCTGTCACCGACCGTGACGGACTCTGTTACCGACCATGACGCGGCCACTCGCGCGAGGGCATCTGCCCGGCGAGACTGGTCGAGTCACCTCACGGAACCCCTGGAAGGAGCATCATGCAAGGACACGTCTCACCCATGCTGGCGCTCGTCGAGGTCACCAGGTTCCGTGAGGACGACCAGGCGTACCACGAGTACGTGCAGATCCTCGTCGGACGGACCATCGCCGCTGCCGAACGGGCCGGCTGGCGCGTGACCCGGTTGGCCGCGCACGACCTCGGCACCGAAGCACTCCTCGCCTCGACCGACGGGGCCTCCGCCGTCGTCATCATGGGTGGAGCCGACATCGATCCCGCCCAGTACGGCGGCACCACCGGCTACCGCGCCGAAGGCCAGCACTTCCCCGAGGCCGACCGCGCCCAGCTCGCGGTCGCCCGTCGCGCCGCCGAGCGGGGCACACCGCTGCTCGGGATCTGCCGCGGTCACCAGATCATCAACGTCGCCCTCGGTGGGACGCTCGTGCAGGACCTCGGTGAGCACAGCGCCCACCGCAACGAGGGTGTCCCGGTCGATGAGAGCATGACCCCGCACGAGGTCGAGCTCGACCCCTCGAGTGCCCTCGCATTCCGACTCGGTGCCCGTCACCTCCAGGTGCAGAGCGCCCACCACCAGTCGGTCGGCGAGCTCGGCGAGGGCCTGCGTGCCGTCGCCTGGGCCTCCGACGGCACCGTCGAGGCGATCGAGCACCGCACCCTGCCGATCACCGGCGTGCAATGGCACCCGGAGGACCCCGGCACCGTGGACGACCAGCTCGGGCTCCTGCTCGGCGGTCTCGCCCGCGAGGCTGAGCGCGCCGCAGCCTAGTCGGGGCGTGTCTCCGCACCGGGCGGCTTCGCATGCCAGGAGGCCCTCCCGCTGCAGGCGACCCACCGCTCGACCTGTCCCCGACTCAGGACGGCGTCGGCGTGTCGAGCCTGGATTGCGGCGTGTCGGCCGCGCCACGCCGGGGCCGTCCTGAGAAAGGACGGAGGGTTGGTTAGCGTTGACGGGTGTTCGAAGACAGGTACGGTCAGGACGTCCTCGCGGGGGACTGGCGGAAGAAGAACCGCGTGGTGGCCCGTGAGGTCGAGGCGGTGACCGACCTCGTGGTCGAGGAACTCGGCGGCTTCTGCGGCGCGATCACGCGCGTCGAGGCGAAGACGGTCGAGCTCGAGGACTACCGCGGCAAGCGACGCGTGTTCCCCATGGGGGCGGGGTTCCTCCTCGAGGGTGAACCCGTCGTCCTCGTCGTGCCGAAGCGCGCACCGACGGGGCGGGCGCGCACCGCCTCCGGCTCCTTCGCGGTGGAGACGACCGCTCGGGTGGCTCGCGCGAGCCGGATCTTCGTCGAGGGTCGCCACGACGCGGAACTCGTCGAGCGGGTCTGGGGCGACGACCTCCGCGTGGAGGGCGTCGTCGTCGAGTACCTCGCGGGCGTCGACCACCTCGACGCCGCGCTCGCCGAGTTCCGGCCGGGCCCCGACCGTCGTGTCGGCGTCCTCGTCGACCATCTGGTCCCCGGTTCCAAGGAGCAGCGGATCGCCGACGCCGTCATGGCCGGACCGAACGGCCGCAACGTCCTCATCGTCGGGCACCCGTACGTCGACGTCTGGCAGGCCGTGAAGCCCGCCAGGGTCGGCCTGCGCGAGTGGCCGACCGTCCCTCGCTCCATCGAGTGGAAGAAGGGCATCTGCCAGGCGTTCGGCTGGCCGCACGACTCGCAGGCCGACATCGCCCGTGCCTGGAAGCGCATCCTCGGTCAGGTCCGGACCTTCAACGACCTCGAGCCGGAGCTCCTCGGTCGCGTCGAGCAGCTCATCGACTTCGTCACCGTCGACTGAGCCGCCCGCCGGTTGCGCCAGCGCGGTGCGCTGACGTCACCGCGGGGCACCGCCGCGAGCGCGACCCTCCGGAGACCCGCGCTCACGCGCCCGGGCCGCGCTCGCGCCGATTCGGGTGGGTTCGCGTCAGCGCACCGCGCTCGCGGAAGGGTACGGCGGCCGCAGACCCGCGCTCGCGTCAGCGCACCGCGCTGAGATCTCACCAGCGGAGGCGACCGCTGCCGCTAGGAGGAGACCTGACCCAGGGCGTCCTCGAGGACGGACACCGCGTCGCGGAGGAGCTCGTCGGACATGACCGCGCTCGGGAGGAGTCGCAGCACTGAGTCCCAGGAACCGGCGTCGAGCACGAGCACGCCCTGGGCGATCGCCGCGTCGATGACGGTCTGCAGTGCCGTGGGATGCGGCTGCTTCGTGCCGGGGACGACCAACTCGACGCCGGCCATCGCACCGATGATCCGGACTTCGCCGACGATGTCGAACCGCTCGGCCCAGTCACCCATGAGCGATCGCAGGGTCGCCTCCACGCGACGTGCCTCGCCCAGCAGGTCCTCGCGCTCGATGACCTCGAACGTCGCGAGCGCGGCCGCCGTGGACACCGGGTTGCCGCCGAAGGTGCCGCCGATGCCACCGGGCTGGACGGCGTCCATGATCTCGGCGCGCCCGGTCACGGCCGACAGCGGGAAGCCGCCGGCGATGCCCTTGGCACTCGTGATGAGATCGGGCACGACACCGTGGTGCTCGATCGAGTACCAGGCGCCGGTGCGGCCGATGCCGGCCTGGATCTCGTCGGCGACGAACACGATCCCGTTCTCGGTGCACCACTCGCTGATGCGCGCGAAGTAGCCGGGCGCGGGGATGACGATGCCGCCGTCGCCGAGGACCGGTTCGGCGAAGAACGCGGCGACCTCACTCGCACCGATGTGCCGCTCGATGTAGTCGATCGTCACCTCGGCAGCCGCCGGTCCGTCGAGTCCGTCGCGGAAGGGGTAGGAGAGCGGGACGCTGTAGATCTCACCCGGGAACGGGCCGAACCCGAGGCGCTCGGGCGCAGGCCGGTAGGTCATCGCCATCGTCAGGTTCGTGCGTCCGTGGAAGGCGTGGTCGAGGGCGACGATCGCGCGACGTCCGGTGTACTTCTTCGCGATCTTCACCGCGTTCTCGACGGCCTCGGCACCGGAGTTCAGGAGGATCGAGCGCTTCTCGAAGTCGCCCGGCGTGATCTCGGACAGCTTCTCCGCGACGCGCAGGTAGTTCTCGTACGGCGTCACGGTGAAGAGCGTGTGCGTGAGCTTCGTCGCCTGCTCGGCTGCTGCCGCGGCGACGTCGGGGTTGGCGTGCCCGATGGTCGTCACGCCGATGCCCGTTCCGAGGTCGATGATGTGGTTGCCGTCGACATCCACGAGGATGCCGCCGGAGCCGTGGTCCATCCACACCGGCGCGAGGTTGCCGGCACCGCGCGACACAGCGCGGCGGCGCCGTTCCGTGAGGGCGAGCGATCGGGGGCCGGGGATGGCGGTCACGAGCTGGCGTTCCTGGGGCACGGAGTAGTCGATGGTCATGCAGGCCATGGTAGGCGCGCGTCCTCCGAGGATGCCGGGGGCCGACGGAGCGTCGCCGACGATTCCACGACATCTGGCGGTTGACTGGTGTTCACCAACCGTCCATGCGCGCTGCCTACCGTTGGCGGCGCTGAACAGCCGGACGACAGGGGATCGCGTATGGACGCCGACACCAGCACCGCCCTCCTCATCGAGCGGCAGCCCGCGCTGCTCGGTGGCGTGCGTGCACCGGCCGAACGCACCCTCCTCGACGTCCTCCGTGACGTCGCCGAGTCGCATCCTGAGGCCTCGGCGATCGAGGACGCGGAGGGGGCGCTCAGCTACCGCGAGCTCGTCCTCAGTGCCGAGCGGGTCGCGGCCGGGCTGTTCGCCGCCGGGGTCCGCCGCGGTGACCGGGTCGGTGTCCGGATCGCCTCGGGCACCCGCGACCTCTACCTCGGGATCCTCGGGATCCTGTTCACCGGAGCGGCCTACGTGCCCGTCGACGCCGACGACCCGGAGGAGCGGGCACGACTCGTGTTCGGTGAGGCGGCCGTCGTCGGCGTCCTGGTCGACGGCGGTGTCTTCGAGCGTTCGCGCCGAGGCACGGAGGACCCGGCCGATGACGGCGCCGATCCCGACCCGGTGCAACTCGCGACGGGCGCCGCACCCCACCCGGGCACCCGGGCGATCCCGGTCCTCGAACCACCGCGACTCGACGACGACTCCTGGATCATCTTCACCTCCGGCTCGACGGGCACGCCGAAGGGCGTCGCCGTCTCGCACCGCTCTGCCGCCGCGTTCGTCGACGCCGAGGCGCGGATCTTCCTCCAGGCGGAACCCCTCGGCCCCGGTGATCGTGTGCTGGCCGGCCTGTCCGTCGCCTTCGACGCGTCCTGCGAGGAGATGTGGCTCGCCTGGGGACACGGCGCGTGCCTGGTCCCGGCGCCGCGCTCGCTCGTCCGCAGCGGCATGGACCTCGGACCCTGGCTCACCGCGAAGGGCATCACCGTGGTGTCGACGGTGCCCACGTTGGCGGCGATGTGGCCCGCCGAATCCCTCGAGAACATCCGCATGCTCATCTTCGGCGGCGAGGCCTGCCCGCCGGAGCTCGCCGCCCGGCTGGCCGTGGACGGTCGCGAAGTCTGGAACACCTACGGACCCACCGAGGCCACCGTCGTCGCCTGCGCCGCGCTGTTGACCGGCGAGCAGCCCGTGCGCATCGGACTGCCACTCGACGGCTGGGACCTCGCCGTGGTCGACGCCGAGGGCATCCCGGTCGAGGAGGGCGGCGTCGGTGAGCTCATCATCGGCGGCGTCGGACTCGCCCGGTACCTCGACCCCGTCAAGGACGCCGAACGGTATGCGCCCATGCCGAGCATCGGGTGGTCGCGGGCGTACCGGAGCGGCGACCTCGTCCGCTACGAGGCCGCAGGACTCGTGTTCCAGGGGCGCGCGGACGATCAGGTGAAGATCGGCGGTCGGCGCGTGGAACTCGGGGAGATCGAGGCCGCCCTGCAGGCGCTGCCGGGCGTCTCGGGTGCGGCAGCAGCCGTCCAGCGCACCGCCGCCGGGAACGCCGTCCTCGTGGGGTACCTCGCGGTGCCCGACCGCGACGGGTTCTCCGTCGAGCGGGCGCTCGACACCCTCCGTGAGCAGCTCCCGGCACCGCTCGTCCCGCTCCTCGCGGTCGTCGGCGAGCTGCCCACCCGCACCTCCGGCAAGGTCGACCGGGCCGCGCTGCCGTGGCCGCTCGACGCCGCCGACGGGGAGGACGCCTCGACCCTGTCGGGCACCGCCGCGTGGCTCGCCGAGCAGTGGACGGCCGTCCTCGGGGTCCGGGTCACGGCCGAGAGCGACAACTTCTTCAGCCTGGGCGGCGGGAGCCTTGCGGCCGCGCAGCTCGTCTCGCTCATCCGCACCCGCGATGCCGAGTTCACGGTCGCCGACATCTACGGCCACCCCCGACTCGGCGCGATGGCAGCCGAACTCGACGGCCGACGCCCCGAGCGTCGCAGTCGGGCGGCCGTCGCGGACCCCGTGCTCCCGACGCCGCTCGCGACCCAGTGGGCGCAGACCCTCCTGGGTGTCCCGCTCCTCATCCTCGTCGGACTCCGGTGGCTCGTGTACCTCCTCGCCGGCAGTCGGGTCCTCGGCCTCGTCGCGGACGTCCCGTACCTCCCCATGGTCTCCTGGTGGTGGATCGCCCTCGGGTTCCTCGTGGTCATCACCCCGATCGGACGCATGGCGATCTCCGTCGTCGCGGCGAAGCTCCTCCTCGTCGGCGTCCGCCCGGGCGACTACCCGCGCGGCGGCTCGGTCCATGTGCGACTCTGGCTCGCCGAACGCGTCGCCGACACGGTCGGCGCGGTGAGTCTCGCCGGAGCCCCGTGGATCTCGAGCTACGCCAGGGCGCTCGGCGCGAAGATCGGTGCCGACGCGGACCTCCACAGCGTGCCGCCGGTCACCGGGTTCCTCACCGTCGGGGCGCGCGCATCGATCGAGCCCGAGGTCGACCTCCGCGGCTACTGGGTCGACGGCGACACGCTCCGGCTCGGCCACGTCCACATCGGCGCCGAGAGCACGGTGGGCGCTCGCAGCACCCTGCTCGCCGGCACCCGGATCGGCAAGCGTGCGGAGATCGCGCCGGGATCGTCCGTCTTCGGCCGCGTCCCCTCCGGACACCTGTGGTCGGGGTCGCCCGCCGTCCGCGTCGGCAAGGCGAAACCGGTGTGGCCGACCGAACGACCCCCGCGTCGCCGACGCTGGCTGTTCGCGTACGGCGCGGGATCGGCGCTGCTGTCGGTGCTGCCGTTCCTCGCCTTCGTGCTGGCGGCGGCGGTCGTGGCGGCGGGCGCGTCGGGCGCGACCAGCCTGCTCGAGTTCTCCTGGCGCGCGCTCCTCTGGGTGCCCGTCGCCACCCTCGTGTGGTTCGTCGTCCTGGCGATCAGCACGATCGGCCTCGTCAGGCTGCTCGGCCTCGGTCTCAGCGAGGGCTACTTCCCGGTGCGCAGTCGGGTCGGTTGGCAGGTGTGGGCGACGGAGCGGCTCCTGGACGCCGCGCGCACCCTCCTCTTCCCCCTGTACGCGAGCCTCTTCACGCCCGTCTGGCTCCGCCTGCTCGGGGCGAAGGTCGGGCGCAACGTGGAGGCGTCGACGGTCCTCCTCCTCCCGCGGATGACGACCGTCGGCGACGGTGCGTTCCTCGCGGACGACACGATGGTGGCCTCCTACGAGCTCGGTGGCGGGTGGATGCGGATCGCCGGTGCGTCCGTCGGCAAGCGCGCCTTCCTCGGCAACTCCGGCATGGCGGGCCCCGGCATGCACGTTCCGAAGAACGGGCTCGTCGCCGTGCTGTCGGCCGCACCGCGGAAGGCCAAGTCCGGCTCGTCCTGGCTCGGGAGCCCACCGATGCGACTCCGGCGGCAGGTGTCCGACGCCGATCTCGACCGGACCTACGACCCGCCGCTCCGGCTCCGGATCGCCCGCGCACTGTGGGAACTCTGCCGCATCGTCCCCGTCATGGTGACGACCGGCATCGCGCTCCTGGTGCTCCTCGCGCTCGCCTGGTTCGCCGACACCTGGGGTCTCGGTGTCGCGATCGCCGTCAGCGGTGCCGTGCTCCTGGCCGCCGGCGCGGTCGCGGCGGGGATCACGACCGTCGCCAAATGGGTGATCGTCGGCCCGATCCGCACGGGGGAGCACCCGCTCTGGTCCTCCTTCATCTGGCGCAACGAGGTGTCCGACACCTTCGTCGAGATGGTCGCGGCGCCCTGGTTCGCGGCACCCGCGACCGGCACCCCCGCCCTCACCTGGTGGTTGCGCTCGCTCGGAGCCCGCATCGGTCGTGGGGTCTGGTGCGAGAGCTACTGGCTGCCGGAGGCCGACCTCGTCCGACTCGGCGACGGCGCGACGGTCAACCGGGGCTGCGTTGTGCAAACGCACCTGTTCCATGATCGAATCATGAGTATGGATCAGGTCGAACTCGCATCGGGCGCCACGCTCGGGCCGCACAGCGTCATCCTCCCCGGAGCGCGGATCGACGACGACGCGACGGTCGGACCGGCCTCGCTCGTCATGCGCGGCGAACGCGTCCCCGCGGGCACCCGGTGGAGCGGCAACCCGATCGGCCCGTGGCGCGAGGTGACGACGGCGGAGTACCGGGAGCCCCAGGTCGCGTCCTGATGGGGGAGGCTCTCGCCCGTCTGCGGAGCGCAGGCGACCCCTACACGCCCTCCAGCGGGAACCGTGGCTACCGCGTCGTCCGGTACGAGCTGGAGCTCGACTACGACGTCGACCGCAACGCCCTGTCCGGGACGGCTCGACTCACCGCCGTCGCGACGGAGGAGCTCACGCGGTTCTCGCTCGACCTCGCCGCGCTGCGCGTCACCCGTTGCCAGGTCGACGGGGTCGAGGCGAAGCGGACGCACAGCTCGGGCAAGCTCACGCTGACGCCCCGGAACACCATCGCGGACGGCGCCGAGTTCTCCGTGCTCGTCCGGTACTCGGGTGCGCCCCGTCCCGTGCGCAGCCCCTGGGGCGAGATCGGCTGGGAGGAACTCGAGGACGGCGTCATCGTGGCGTCCCAGCCGTGCGGCGCATCGAGTTGGTTCCCCTGCAACGACCACCCCTCGGACAAGTCGTCCTACCGGATCAGTGTCACGGCGTCGTCGGCGTACACGGTCGTCGCCCCCGGGGAGCTGGTGTCGCGGGTCGCCCGCGCGAGCCGGACCACGTGGGTCTACGAGCAGCCTGAACCGATGGCCGCCTACCTCGCGACGGTGCAGATCGGCCGGTACCAGCGGCTCGCCGTCAGCGCTCGGGTCGCGACCAGCACGGTGCCGGTCGTCGCGCACCTGCCGCGCGACCTCACCGCGCGGTTCCGACACGACTTCGCCGACCAGGTCGACATGCTGGCGTGCTTCGAGCGCGCCTTCGGGCCCTACCCCTTCGGCAGCTACGGCGTCGTCGTCACGGACGATGTGCTGGAGATCCCCCTCGAGGCGCAGGGGATGAGCGTGTTCGGCCGCAACCACGTCGACGGCGTCAGCGGTTCGGAGCGGTTGATCGCGCACGAGCTCGCCCACCAGTGGTTCGGGAACAGCCTGACGATCGCCACCTGGCGGGACATCTGGTTGCACGAGGGCTTCGCCTGCTACGCCGAGTGGCTGTGGTCGGAGGAGTCGGGCGCTGAGACGGCCGACGCCTGTGCTCGGGCGCACTACGCGGCGCTCCGACGGGCACCGCAGGACCTCGTCGTCGGCGACCCGGGACCCGCGGACATGTTCGACGACCGGGTCTACAAGCGGGGCGCGATCGCCCTGCACGCCGTGCGTCGACTGCTCGGCGACGAGGCGTTCTTCGACCTCCTGCGTGACTGGGTGGCGTCCTTCCGGCACTCGAGCGTGTCGACGGACGACTTCATCCGGACGGCCGATCGACATGCGCCGGCACCGGTCGAGCCGCTCCTCGACGCGTGGCTCTTCCAGGAGGCGCTCCCGTCGTTCCCCGTCGGCTGAACCGGGTCAGGGGAGCAGGAGGGCCGTCGCGACGACGAATCCCGGCACGGGCTCCGGGTGGTCGACGACGAAGCGGTGGCCCGCGGTCTCGGTGACGTGTGGTGCGACACCTGGCCCGAGGTCGATCGTCGCGGGATCGGTCGTGAGGCCCGTACCGAGGGCCTTCGTCACGGCCTCCTTCGCCGTCCAACGCTCGGCGAGCGCCCGGAGGCGTCGTCGGTCCGGCAGTCGCTGCCACTGCTCCCGTTCCGCGGGGGTGAGGGCGACGTCCTCGACGCCGGCGAACCGGGCCGCGTCGAGCCGTTCGACGTCGACACCGACGGGGTGCTCGATCGACACCGCCACAGCGGAGGCGTCGGCGGTGTGGGAGACGCTCACGTGGACGGTCCGGTCTCCGAAGCGCACCCGTGGTCGTCCGTGCGCGAGACCGCAGTCCGGGCAGACCGCCGTGACCTCGATCCGCTCGGGGCCGGTGCCGATCGTCTCCGCGACGGTCCGCACGAGCAGTGCGCGACCGAACAGGAACCGACGGGCCACGGTCTCGGACGAGGTGTCGAGGCGGTCACGGGCGGACGCGTCCAGCCGGGCGGCCGTGCCGGCGAGGTCGAGCTCAGCGGCGCTGGCCCAGCGCAGGAAGCGGACCGTCGGCTGCGGGAGGGGATCGGCTCGGTGCATGGCCCCCGCGTCCCGGAGTCGGAGCGATGCGAAGCAGGACCTCGCGAGATGGTGATGGTGCCCTCGACTGGATTCGAACCAGCGACTTCTTCCTCCGGAGGGAAGCGCTCTTCCGCTGAGCTACGAAGGCGGAACGTGTCCAAGCTACCAGAGTCGGGAGCCACGCCGGTACCGGAGGCGTGCGGGATCGGCGTCCCCGGTCGCGTGGGACAATGAGGTCATGCAGCGCACCCTGACCGCGTCGCTCGATCTGCGGGTGCACGATCGAGCCGACCTCATCTTCTCCATCGCTGCAGCCGGCGGCACCCCGCTGGCGAGCGAGCGACTGCAGGTGCACTCCTCGGACGGCCCGTGCGCCGTCACCGAGATCGTGGGTCCGGACGATACACGACTCCACCGGGTCATCGCCGAGCCCGGCCGGTTGCAGGTCGACTACGAGGCGGTGGTCGTCGGGCAGGCCGTGCCGCGTCCCGTGGACGCCTTGGAGACCGTGACCTACCTCCGTCCCAGCCGGTACTGCGAGTCGGACGCGCTGTTCTCGCTCGCGCGTTCCGAGCTCGGCTACCTGCTCGAGCACCGTCGCCTGCACGAGGACGGCACGGTGTCCGGCGGTCTGCAGGTGCTGCCGTGGGTGGCGGCCTGGGTCGGACGACACCTCTCCTACGTCTCCGGCTCCACGACCGTGTCGGACAGTGCGGTGTCGACCCTGGCCGCGGGCCGTGGCGTGTGCCGGGACTTCGCGCACCTGACCATCGCGATGCTACGGGCGCTCGACATCCCGGCCCGGTACGCCGCGGTCTACGCCCCGGGTCTCGTCCCCATGGACTTCCACGCGGTGGCCGAGGGCTTCGTCGACGGCGCCTGGCACGTGGTCGACGCGACGGGCCTGGCACCGCGTCAGTCGCTCGTCCGCATCGCCACCGGACGCGACGCCGCGGACGTGGCCTGGTTGAGCAACCATCACGGCAACGTGACCGTCGAGGACATGCGGATCGACGCCCTGATCGACGTCCTGCCCGCCGACGACCCGGCGCAGGCGGTCGTGCTCGCCTGACGGTCGCCCCCGAGGCCCACCGTGTCGCCGGTGCGACGCGCCCGGGTAGAATCGCTCCTCGTGACTCCTGAAGACCTCGCCTCCGCCCTGCACGCCATCGTCGTTCCGATCGTCGAACGACGACGCGAGGCGGCGGGCATCACCGACGAGGTCGCGGTGTCGGTCGACGACGTGGTGCTGGAGCGTCCGAAGAACCGCGATCACGGCGACTGGGCCTGCAATATCGCGATGAAGCTCGCGAAGCGCGTGGGGGCGAACCCGCGCGAGCTCGCGCAGGAGTTCGCCGACGCGCTCGTGCAGGTCGACGGTGTCGCCTCGGTCGAGGTAGCCGGCCCCGGGTTCATCAACGTGCGCCTCGACGCCGCTGCCGCGGGTGCGCTCGCGAAGGTGATCGTCGACGCCGGCGACGCGTTCGGCCGCAACGACAGCCTCGCCGGTCAGACCATCAACATCGAGTTCGTCTCGGCCAACCCGACCGGCCCGCTGCACATCGGCCACACGCGCTGGGCCGCGCTCGGCGACTCCCTGGCTCGCGTGCTGAGCGCGTCCGGTGCGACGCTCGTCAGCGAGTACTACATCAACGACGCCGGCAACCAGATGGACACCTTCGCGGACTCGATCCTCGCCGCGGCCAAGGGTGAGCCGACGCCTGAGGGCGGCTATCCCGGGGCGTACATCGGCGACCTCGCGAAGACCGTGCTGGCCGAGATCCCCGACCTCCTCGAGCGTCCGGACGCCCGTGAGGTCGCGCGGGAACGCGCCTACGCCCTGCAGCTCGGTGAGATCCGCGCGTCCCTCGAGCGCTTCAACGTCCACTTCGACGTCTGGTTCAGCGAGCGCACGCTGCACGCGACGGGCGAGGACGGCACGAGCCTCATCGACCAGGCCGTGGACCGGTTGCGCGAGCAGGGGCACGTGTTCGACGAGGAGGGCGCCGTCTGGGTGCGCACGACGGACTTCGGCGACGACAAGAACCGCGTCATCCGTCGCTCCAACGGTGTCTACACCTACTTCGCCGCCGACGCCGCGTACTACCTGAACAAGGGCGACCGCGGCTTCCAGCACAAGATCTACCTGCTCGGCGCCGACCACCACGGCTACGTCCACCGGCTGAAGGCCCTCGCGGGTGCGGCCGGAGACGACCCGGACCGCGACATCGAGGTGCTCATCGGGCAGCTCGTCAGCGTGAACGGCGCCCGACTCTCCAAGCGCGCCGGCAACATCATCGAGCTGGACGACCTGCAGGCCTGGATCGGGACGGACGCCCTGCGGTACTCGCTCGGTCGCTACCCGGCCGATTCACCGTTGGCCCTCGACCCGGAGCAGCTCCGCAGCCGGACGAACGACAACCCCGTGTTCTACGTCCAGTACGCGCACGCCCGCACGAACTCGGTGGCGCGCAACGCCGCCTCGGCCGGGGTCGACCGCAGCGCCTTCGCACCGGAGCTGCTCGTCCACGAGACGGAGTCGGCGCTCCTCGGCGTCCTCCAGGAGTTCCCGCGGATCGTCGCGCAGGCCGCACAGCTGCGGGAGCCGCACCGCGTCGCCCGGCACCTGGAGGAGACCGCGAGCCTGTACCACAAGTGGTACGACAGCTGCCGGGTCGTCCCGATGGGGGAGGAGCCGGTCACCGACCTGCACCGCACGCGCCTCTGGCTGAACGACGCGACCGGCACCGTCATCCGCAACGGGCTGGCGCTCCTCGGCGTCTCCGCGCCGGAGCGCATGTAGCTCCGCCACAGCAGGAGATCCGCGCGAGCGCAGGACGGTTCCTCGGGAGCGGTCCTGCGCTCGCGCCGTCCTCCTGCCGGCGACGGTTCGCTACCCTCGGAACATGAGTGAGCAGCAACCGTCGGGCAAGCGCAGGCGTCCGTGGCTTCCGATCGTCATCGTCGTCGGGGTGCTCGTCGTCCTGGTCGGCGCCTTCCTGATCGCCGACACGATCGTGCGCGGCGTCGCCGAGGAGCGCGTCGCGACGCAGATCGAGCAGAGCCTGCCCGACAACGTCGACGCGGACGTCGCCGTGTCGATCGGCGGTGCCTCGGTCATCGCCCAGTACCTCACCGGAACGTTCGAGCACGTCGACCTGCGTGCACCGGACGCGAGCGTCGACGGCATCCCGCTGGACCTCCGCGTCAGTGCCGACCGGGTCCCCCTCGACCCAGAGCAGACCATCGGTCGGGTGGTGGCGACCATCAGGATCGATGCTGCCGGAGCGGCGGACCTCGCCAAGACGGCCGGGCTCCCGGGAACGCTCACCCTGGGCGACGACGAGATCGGGTACGCGGGTGAGGCGACCGTCCTCGGGTTCACGATCCCGTACGACTTCTCCGTGGCGCCGACCACCACGGCCGACCGCGTGAACCTCATGCCGACGTCCGTGAACGTCGACACCGGCCTCCTCGGTGTGATCGACCTTCGGGCGCTCGTGACCGGCTTCCTGCAGGGCGACCCGCCGAGCATCTGCGTCGCCCAGTACCTGCCGGAGGGGGTCGACCTGGATGGACTCGCGGTGACCCCGGAGGCGGCGACCGCCACCCTGACCTCGACGATGCTCCGCCTCGACGAGGCGTCGCTGCAGACGCTCGGCAGCTGCGACTGACGCTCCTCCCTCCACCCGGCGGCGGAGGGGCGCGGGCCACCCGACGTCACGATGCTGCACGGGCACGCGCGTCTCGCTAGACTTTCCACACACCCACTGCTCCGACCGGGCGGTGAGGTGTGCCGTCGGGCCCTCGGGCCCGTGTTCCACCTCAGTCGTTCCAACCGAGCGACGATGGATGCGGACGACCGGGATCACCAACCACCGGGCCGTGCGCATCCACCTTCTTCGGTGCTCTACAAATCGGTGCTTCAGGGGCCAAACCGGGTCCGCTCGCCCAACGAGAACCTCCTTTTCCGCTCAACAGGACTCAGGACACCCCCGTGGCCAGAAACCCCCTCGCCCCCGACTGGCTCGCCGAGCCCGTCGATCCGAACGCGCTCGATCCGGCCGTGTGGCCGGCGTCGGCCGCCCGCGACACCGACGGCCTCCTGCAGCTCGGCGGCGTCGACGTCCGCACGCTCCAGGAGCGCTTCGGCACGCCGCTCTACGTCGTCGACGAGGACGACGCGCGGGCCCGCGCCCGCACGCTGAGGGAGGCGTTCGAGCGCGAGGCGACGGCGCGCGGCACGAGTGTCGCCGTCTACTACGCGGGGAAGGCGTTCCTCTCGGTCGAGGTCGCGCGGTGGATGACCGCGGAGGGCCTCCGCATCGACATCTGCAGCGGCGGAGAACTCGCCGTCGCGCTCGCCGCCGGAACCGACCCGGCCCAGCTGGGCTTCCACGGCAACAACAAGTCGGTCGCGGAGATCGAGCGAGCCGTGGGCGTCGGGATCGGCGCCATCGTGCTCGACAGCCTCACCGAGATCGACCGCGTCGCCGCGGCGGCCGAGCGCGCCGGCCGGGTCCAGTCGGTGCGCCTGCGCGTGAACAGCGGCGTCCACGCCCACACGCACGAGTACCTCGCGACCGCCCACGAGGACCAGAAGTTCGGCCTGCCGCTCGCGGACGCCGCCGACGCCGTCGCGCGCATCCGGTCGCACGCCTCGCTCTACTTCCTCGGACTCCACTGCCACATCGGCTCGCAGATCTTCGGGTCCGACGGGTTCGCCGAATCCGCCGCCCGCCTGCTCGCCGTCCATGCCCGCCTACTCGAGGGCGGCCCCGTGCCCGAGCTCAACCTCGGTGGCGGCTTCGGCATCGCCTACACCAGCGCCGACGACCCGACGCCGATCGAGCAGCTCGCGGCGGACATCCTCGCCGGTGTCCAGGCTGCGGCAGACCTCCACGGCGTCCGGATCCCGAAGCTCGCCTTCGAACCGGGACGTGCGATCATCGGCGGCGCCGGCATCACGCTCTACGAGGTCGGCACGATCAAGGACGTCATGGTCGCCTGGAACGACGAGGGCGAGACGGCCGTCCGACGTTACGTCAGCGTCGACGGCGGGATGAGCGACAACGCCCGGCCGTCGCTGTACGGCGCGGACTACGCGGTCCGGATCGCCGATCGCGTGAGCGAAGCGTCCCCTGCGCTCGTCCGGATTGCCGGCAAGCACTGCGAGTCGGGCGACATCGTCGTGAACGCCGACTACCTGCCGGCGGACGTCCGCGACGGCGACCTCCTGGCCGTCCCCGCGACCGGGGCCTACTGCTGGTCCCTCGCGAGCAACTACAACTACCTCGGTCGCCCGGCCGTCGTCGCCGTGTCGGGTGGCGCGGCCCGCGTCATCGTGCGCGGCGAGACCGAGCACGACCTCCTCAGCCGCGATGCGGGATTGGACACGGAATGATCGAATACCGCGGACTGAAGGTCGCCCTCTTGGGCGCCGGATCGGTGGGCTCGCAGGTGGCGCGTCTGCTGCTCGAGCACGCCGACGAACTGGCGTCCCGCGCCGGAGCGAGCCTCGAGCTCATCGGCATCGCCGTGCGCGACGTCGACGCACCTCGCGATGTCGACCTGCCGAAGGAGCTGTACACGACCGATGCCGAGCAGCTCATCCTGAGCGCCGACATCGTGATCGAACTCATCGGCGGCATCGAGCCCGCGCGCAGTCACATCCTGCAGGCCATCAACGCCGGTGCCGACATCGTCACCGCCAACAAGGCGCTGCTCGCGACCCACGGCCCGGAACTGTTCGACGCCGCTGAGCAGGTCGGCGCCCAGCTGTACTACGAGGCGGCCGTCGCCGCGGCGATCCCGATCATCCGACCCCTGCGGGAGAGCCTCGCGGGCGACCGCATCAACCGGGTGCTCGGCATCGTCAACGGCAGCACGAACTACATGCTCGACCGGATGGACCGCTTCGGCGACACGATGGAGGACGCGGCAGCCGTCGCGAGCGAGCTCGGGTACCTCGAGGCCGACCCGACCCTCGACGTCGAGGGCTACGATGCGGCGCAGAAGGCGACCATCCTGGCGAGTCTCGCCTTCCACACCACCGTCCCCGTCGAGGCCGTCCACCGTGAAGGCATCACCGGCATCACGAAGGCGCAGGTCGACCTCGCCCGCAGCGAGGGCTACGTCATCAAGCTGCTGGCGATCGCCGAGCGGATCGTCGACGAGACCACCGGCGAGGAGGGCCTGTCCGCCCGCGTCTACCCGGCACTCATCGGTCGGGAGCACCCACTGGCCGCCGTACACGGCGGCAACAACGCGGTCTTCGTGGAGGCCGAGAACGCCGGGAGCCTGATGTTCTACGGCGCCGGCGCCGGTGGCAAGGAGACCGCCTCCGCGGTGCTCGGCGACCTCGTCTCGGCGGCCCGTCGTCACGTCGCCGGCGGCCCCGGTGTCGGCGAGTCCACGCACGCCGACCTGCCGGTCCTCGAGATCGGCCGCGTCACGACGCGATACCAGGTCACCCTCGAGGTGGCGGACGAACCCGGCGTGCTCGCCGCGGTCGCGGGGATCCTCAGCGACGGCGGCGTCTCGGTCGAGACCTTCCAGCAGTCCGTGGCCTCCTCGGACGGGACGCTGTCGACCGCTACCCTGGTCATCGGCACCCACCGGGCGCTCGAATCGGCCCTCGCGGCCACCGTCGAGCAGCTCGCCTCGAACGCCCACGTCGAGCGGGTCGTGTCCGTGCTCCGGGTCGAAGGAGCCGAGTAGGTGCCGAACCGCACGACCACCGACCGCGTCGCTCGCCGACCTCTCACCAGATTGCAGGCATCCCTATGAGTCACACCGAACCGCTTGCGATCGGACGCACCGTCACCGTGAAGGTGCCGGCGACCACCGCCAACCTCGGACCCGGCTTCGACACGCTCGGTCTGGCGCTCGCCCTGTACGACGAGCTGACCGTCACGGTCCGCGAGGAGCCGGGCGTGTTCGTGGAGGTCATCGGCGTCGGTGCCGGCGAGGTGCCGACCGACGCGTCGAACCTCGTGATCACCGCGATCGCCCACGCCCTGCGTGCCTACGGCCACGACCTCCCCGGTCTCGACGTCGTCGCGCGGAACGTCATCCCGCACGGCCGCGGCCTCGGTTCCTCGGGCGCCGCGATCGTCTCCGGCATCATGGCGGCGAAGGGGCTCCTCGAGGGTCGGGTCGAGCTCGGACCGGACGACCTCCTCCGGCTCGCGACGGAGATGGAGGGTCACCCCGACAACGTCGCTCCGGCGCTGTTCGGCGGCCTGACGATCGCGTGGACGACGGACGACGGCCCGCAGCACAAGAAGCTCATCGTGCACCGCGGGGTCTCGCCGCTCGTGCTCGTCCCCGAGCACACGATGTCCACGGAACTCGCCCGCAGCCTGCAGCCTGCCAACGTGCCACACGCCGACGCGGCGTTCAACGTCTCGCGTTCGGCGCTCCTCGTCGCCGCGCTCACGCAGAGCCCCGAGCTCCTGCTCGCAGCCACCGAGGACCGGCTCCACCAGAGCTACCGCGCCGCCGCGATGCCCGAGACGAACACCCTCATCACGCTGCTGCGTGAGCACGGCTTCGCCGCCGTCGTGTCCGGCGCCGGCCCGTCGATCCTCGTCCTCGCGGACGATCCCGGACGACGCCTCGAAGCCACCGCGCTGGTCGCCGAGCACGCCACCACCCCGTGGCAGTCGCTCATGCTCGCGGTCGACTTCAAGGGTGCTACAGTGGGAGGGCACCCGGCCCACCCCGCCTCTTCGGCGTAACCGGCTTCCGGGGCAATTCCGCACAATCATCGCTTTCGCACCAATTGATCGCGTCTGTTCGGGTCCCACCGTGTTTCCATCCTGCTGAGCAGCGCTCCGCCGGGTCGTCGCACCGGGCTATCCGCACAGGCTCTGCGTCGTGTGAACATCACCCACCCGCCGCACAGGATTCCGGTGCGATCGCCGCCTGCGCGAGACAGCTCTGTCTCGACGCAAGGGAAGGAAGACACACGTGACAGACGTCAACGAAGGCGCCTCAGGCGTCTCGCTGGATGCCGACCCGAAGACGCTCAAGGTCGCCGACCTGCAGCGTCTCGCCGCCGCTCTCGGAGTGGCCGGAGCCTCGAAGCTCCGCAAGGGCGAGCTGGTCGAAGCCATCCAGACCATCCAGAACAGCACCGACACCGACACCGACGCCGCGGCCACCGAGACCGCCGACGTCATCGAGTCGGTCTCCGCGCTCGAAGTCGCGCCGGAGGCACCGGTGCAGTCCAAGCTGCCCGAGCTCGACCTCGCGCTCGACCAGGCCTTCGGTGCCGAGAAGGCGGCCCCGCCGGCGCGACGCAAGTCCCGCCGGGCCACGACGGCCACCGTCGCCCCGAACGCGACCCCGATCGTCGGCGCCCCCGTC
>NZ_JACYTW010000037.1:0-38497 GCF_014841395.1 Plantibacter sp. CFBP 13570
TCGGCGGCAGCGGCGGTGTGCGCGATGGCCGCGCGCAGCCCGTCGAAAGCGCGGGCGAGCCGGGCGCCATGCAGCAGCCCGCCGGTCCGCAGGACACCCGACGCCTGATCGACGAGTGGATCCTCCGAGGCCGTTCCGAGCGTCGCTTCCACGAGCTGGACGGCCGCCGTGACCTCGTCGGCGAGCGCACCGTTGATCTGCGGGGTCGCCCGGAGCCGCAGTCCGTCCAGGTCCCGTCCGCCGCGCGCACCTGTCGGGCCGACCGGCGTCGCCAACAACTCGGAGATCCGCTCGCCGCTCGCCCGGGTACCCGCCGACGGGCTGCCGGCGAGGACCCTCGCGTCGAACGCCGGTCCTCGCCCGCCGAGCCCGGACCGCGCAGCGACCCGCGACGAGAGTGCGCTCGTGGTGTCCGCCAGCCGACTGAGCGCGCCGAGCCGGTGGAGTGCGAGCGCACCGACGCCGAGGGAGTAGGCGTTGTGGTGGACGAACGCCAAGCCCTCGTGCACAGCGAGGTCGAGCGGTGCGAGCCCGACCCGCGACAGGGCGACCTGGGCGGAGAGCCGCTCACCCGCGAGGACCGCCTCCCCCTGTCCGATCACGAGCGTCGCGACGGACGCCAGGTGGGTCTCGTCGCCGTCGCCGAGGGAGCCGATGGACGGGATCACCGGGGTCACCCCACGGTTGAGGAGCTCCGCGACGAACACGGCGGTCTCGAGGCGGATCCCGGAGGCGCCACGGGTCCATCCGGCGAGCCGGGCGGCGACGACCGCCCGAGCGCGGTCCACCGAGAGCGGCAGTCCGATGCCGCCACGGCGGTCATGGACGACGCGCTCCTCCAGAGCCGAGGCATCGAGCGTCACGGTGCGCGGAGCCGCTCGTCCCCCGGCGGTCCCAGGGATCCGTGGACCCTGGGACCGAGGACCCGGCGCACCGACTCCGACCGGCGTCGTCTGCCGGTCGACGATGGCCCGGCCGGCGCCGATGCGGTCGAGCGCCGGGGTGTCGAGGACGACGATGGCGTCGTCGCGGGACACGGCCACGAGGTCGTCGACCGAGATCGGGCCGATGCCGAACACGACGGGCGCTCCCATCAGTGCGCGCCCGTCGATCGGTTGGCGGCGTTCGTCTGGTCTGTGCTGCTGGACACGGGTCGCTCCATCCGCTCGTCGAGGGGCCGTGGACCGGCCGGGATGGACGTCAGCGTACGAGCGCCTGGCGGCCGGTGCACGGTGTGTGTCGACGTGTGACAGAACACGGAAACGGCCGGTGCTCGGCGAGGTGTCCGTCGACTTCAGCGGTAGCGACGGCCCTCGTCGCGGCGGTAGAGAGCGAGGACCACGACGGTCAGGACGAGGGTCCAGGCCAGGACGCCGACCCACGACCACCACGGCAACTCGCCACCCTGGACCGCCCAGACGACGAGCTCCCGGGTCTGACGGCTCGGGAGGAACATCGACAGCCGGTCGAGCCACTGGGCGAAGAGGAACGGTGGGATGAACAGTCCGCCGGCGAAGGCCAGCGAGAACATGACCACCTGCACCACGGCGATCGCGGCCTTGCTGGGGAGGGCGTACCCGATCGCGGTGCCCAGGAGCATGAACGGCAGGGCACCCACCAGGAGCGCCACGGTGCCGCCGAGCAGTCCTATCGGAGTCGTGGTGGCGGCGGTCAGGAGCGCGCCGAGCACGACGACCGGTATGACGGCCGCGAACCCGAGGAGGCCGACCGAGCACAAGTGCGAGAGGACACGGGCGACACCCGTCACCGGAAGCGTGCGGAGGTACGGATCCCACGCCTGCTCCCTCGCCTGGGCGATGGTCAGCCCGAACCCGAACAGGGAGTTGGCGAGCACCGCGAAGACGATGAGGGAGATGACCGCCTGGGTCGCGATGACGGGATCGCCGGCGACCTGCGCCTGCGGGACGACGAAGAACAGCAGCGAGAGCGCCGGGAAGACGAGCGAGCCGATCAGCGCGATCGGGACGCGCACGGTCTCGAGCAGGGAGTACCGCGCGTGCAGGGCGGTGAGCTGGAGTGTGGTGGCCATCAGGCGGCGCTCCGTTCGGCGTCCGCCCGGGCGTCCGCGGTGAGGGTCAGGAACGCCTCCTCGAGGGTTGCGCCGCGCACGGCGAGATCGGTGAACGGGGCCTCGGACCGGACGAGATCGCGCACGAACGCGTCAGCGTCACGGACGTCCAGTTCGACGGCGTCACCGTCACGACTCGCCTGGACGACCCCGGCGAGCCGCTCCACCGCTCCGGGGTCGGTGGTCCGGAGCCGCACCCGGTGGATGCCGACGAGCCCGAGCACGTCGCGCAGCGGGGCATCGGTGATGACCCGTCCGCCACCCAGCACCACGACGCGCTCGGCGAGCGCTTCGATCTCCTCGAGGTAGTGGCTGGTGAGGACGATCGTCGCCCCGAGTTCGTGTTGCCGGCGGATCGCGTCCCAGAGGGTGCGACGTGCGTCGACGTCGAGACCCGTTGTCGGCTCGTCGAGGAGCACGAGACGCGGTTTGCCGACGAACGCGAGTGCGACAGCGAGTCGGCGCTGTTGCCCGCCGGACAGCGAGCCCGTCTGGCGTCGGAGGAGGTCGCCGAAACCGAACTGCTCCGCCAGGGCGGCCGTCGGCACGCGGTCCGCGAAGTGCCGTCCGACGAAGTCGACGACCTCTCCCACCCGGAGCGTGGGCGGCAGTGCCGTCTCCTGCGGTGTCGATCCGAGCCGCGTGCGGTTGACCGCCTGGGCGGGATCGCCGCCGAAGAGCGTCACTGTGCCGGTCGTCGGACGTCGGGTGCCCTGCAGCAGGGACAGCACGGTGGACTTGCCGGCGCCGTTGGGGCCGAGGAGCCCGACGAGCGAGCCCGGCTCGATCCGGAGGTCGACGTCGTGCAGCGCGGTCACGTCGCCGTAGCGTCGTGTCACGCCCTCGAGGGTGGCCAGTGGTGTGTTCGTCATGATGTCCCCGTTCCCGACGCGCCGCCGAGCATCGCTCGGAGGCCGGTCATGTAGTCCTCGAACGCGCGGCGCCCGAGCGTGGTGAGTTCCAGGTAGGTGACCGGAGTGCGTCCCCGGTGGGTCTTCGTGACGAGGACGTAGGCGCCGTCCTCGAGTTTCCGCAGATGCGTGGAGAGGTTCCCGGCGGTCATGTCGAGCATCTCCTGCAGGCGGGGGAACGACATGCTGCTGTCCGCGTCGATCGCCGCGAGCGTCGACATGATGCGCAGGCGGGCTTGAGCGTGGATGAGGGGGTCGAGTTCGTCCATCGGTCACGCCGCCGATCGGTGGGCACGCCGACGGCGGGTCGCCTCGAGGAAGGTCGCGTACACGAGGAACCCGCCTCCGCCGGCGATGGCCATGATGAGTGCGTTGCCCGGCGAGCCGAAGAACGGTGCGGCCATGCCGACCACGATGATCCAGATGCCCATGCCGTACATGAGGCGGTCGCGCCAGACTGCTCCACCTGCGAGGTACAGCAGACCGACCACGAGGCTGTAGATGGCCGGGTAGAAGATGGCGGCGAGTGCGGGTGCCATCCCCGCATCGAACAGGGCGCCTCCGAACACCGCCGCTGCCGTGCACCCGATCGCCCAGGCGATGCCGTACATGGTCCCCTGCACCTGCTGTGCTCCCTGGATCCCGCGCGACACGCGGGAGCCGATGATCGACGACGAGACGATGCCGCCGACCATCAGGATCCCGAAGAGCCATCCGGCGACCGTCGGCGGCGTGGTGAACCAGGGGTTCTCGTCGCTCGCGGACCAGAGCGCGAGGAACCCGACGGTCCACGCGACACCCCAGATGTACACGATCGCGATGGTGGGCCTCGTGAAGATGTCATCGACACGGCTCGCCTGTCGCTCCTGCAGAGCGAGCATGGCGGCCGGGTCGAGCGCGTCCGAGCCGTCGGTGGGTTCCATCGGTGAAGTCATATCTACTTTGTAACGCAAACCACTTTGCGAAGCAACCCTGTTTGCGACACAGCGCTAGACGTGCCCGCTTCACACCGAGGTGCCACAGCCCAACTGCCCTTCGACAGGCTCAGGGACCGGGTTCATCCGGCCGCCCCTCTCCCGCTCACCCTTCGACAAGCTCAGGGACCGGATCATCTCCGGCGAACCTCTCCCGGTCACTGAGCTTGTCGAAGTGCGGCACAGCTCGGGGACCGAAGCGGTGCGACAGACTTCTCCCGGTCACTGAGCTTGTCGAAGTGCCCACGAGGACCCACCCCCTTCGACAGGCTCAGGGACCAAAACTGGTCAGAAGGGCGCGGGATCGGGTTCGGTCCGATACGGCTTCCCGTCAGGTGTCGTCCACTCGAGCACCCCACCGGGACCGTGGTCGAGGTTCCACCCTGGGAGATGCTTCATCCGATGGTGATGTCGACAGAGACACGCGAGATTCCCGCCATCCGTGGCGCCGCCGTCCTCCCACGCGACCGAATGGTCGAGATCGCAGGCCCTGGCGCGTCTGCCGCAGCCAGGTGCCCGACAGGTGCCGTCCCGCAGGCGAACTGCCCGTTGCAGATCGGCCGGAATGCGGTACTGATTCCGCCCGACGGAGAGCACCGCGCCGGTCTCGGGTTGGACGAGGATCCGGGTGAAGCTCGGCGCGTTCACCGCGATGCGCGCGGCGGTCTCGGGGTCGATCGGCCCGTATCCGTCGAGCGTGGCCGGGGCGTCGGAGACGCCGGCCATGGTCAGTGCTGGGACCGTGATCTGCACGGTCGGCGTGATGTGCTCCTGCACCTCGATCGGGTGCGGGACCACCGGGCTCGACATGACGCCTTCCGGCGTGACACCGGTCAGTGCGAGTGCTGCAAGGGCGTCCGCCTGGAGCTGTCCGCAGGTGCGGGAGTCGCCGGCCTGGCGTGACTCTGCGGCGGCCGCTTCGACTCGCTCGGTGATGCCCTGCGCGATGGGTGCGGTGGTGAACAAGTGCACCCACGCCATGCCGTCGGCTGCGGGTTCGAACTCGACCCGGCGGTCTGCTTCCGAGCGGGTTGCGCGGGCGGTGATGGACTCGGGGTGAAGACCCTCGCGCAGGACGCGGGCGCGCCTGCGGAGGTTCGCATTGGTCAGCTGCTCCGCGGCCGGCAATACCGCCTCCAGGAACACAGCCCGCCCGGCAGTCGGGACGTCGCTGAGTTGGTCGATGATCGTCTGCGCGTGCCGCGCCGAGATGCGGCCTGCCTCGAGTGATTCGAGCACGGCCGGCGCTTCGTTCACGAGGCGTTCCGCGTCGTTCGTCGCACGCTGCACGGTCCGCTCCGGCGTCCGGGTCGCCATCGCAAGAGCCGCACAGGTCGACCGACGGGACAGCGCCTGACGCTCGGCCGGCGGGAAGATCGCCGGGACCGTGGCGCCTGCGAAGGCATCGGCGTAGGCGGCGGAGCGGGCCAGGAGGCGCGCTTTCCGTGCGTCCAGGACGGCCTGCTGGCGGTGGAGCTCAGCCCACTGGTCCGAGAACTCCGCGAGCTGCGCGGCGTACTCGTCGCCGACACGGGTCGCGGTGAGGGTGGTCTCGGTCATGGGACAAGTCCATCATGGACCACTGACATTCCAGATGCCGAGTCGAGGCGTTTGTGGAAGTGTCCTCGTGTGCCCTTCGACAGGCTCAGGGACCGGGGGAACAGCGCCGGATTCGTGAGGTTCGTCGTATGCCCTCGACAGGCTCAGGGACCGGGGAAGGCGACTCAGGGGCCGGGGGAATTGGCTCAGGGACCGGAGGAGGTTGCTCAGGGACCGGGGGAAGGGTTCGCCGGATCGGGAGGCCCGGAGCGGCAGCACACCGCGTCCAGCCCGATACGATGGAGGGCTGATGTCCGACCTCCGAATCTCCTACCCGCCCGAGCTGCCGGTCAGTGCCGCCCGCGCGGACATCGCGCGTGCCATCAGCGAGCACCAGGTCATCATCGTCGCGGGAGCGACCGGTTCCGGCAAGACCACTCAGCTGCCGAAGATCTGCCTCGAGCTCGGTCGCGAATCCATCGGGCACACGCAGCCCCGACGACTGGCCGCGCGCACGATCGCCGAACGCATCTCGGAGGAACTCGGCCAGGAGCTCGGTGGCGTCGTCGGCTACCAGGTCCGGTTCACCGATCAGGCGTCGAAGGCGACGAAGATCAAGCTGATGACCGACGGCATCCTGCTGAACGAGATCCACCGCGACCGGATGCTGCGCAAGTACGACACGATCATCATCGACGAGGCACACGAGCGCAGCCTCAACATCGACTTCCTGCTCGGCTACCTCAAGCAGCTCCTCCCCCAGCGCCCTGACCTCAAGGTCATCATCACGTCCGCGACGATCGACCCGGAGAGCTTCTCGAAGCACTTCGACGGAGCGCCCATCGTCGAGGTCTCCGGCCGCACGTACCCGGTCGAGATCCGCTACCGGCCGCTCGTGGCCGACGAGCCCACGGACGACGATGAGGACGCCCCCGAGTCCGAAGCCGCCGACCGCGACTACCTCGAAGGCATCAACGCCGCCCTCGACGAGCTGGCGCGGGAGTCGATGGGCGACGTCCTCGTCTTCCTGTCCGGCGAGACGGAGATCCGCGACGCCGCCGACGCCATCCGCGGGCGCAACCTGCCCGGCACCGAGGTGCTGCCGCTCTACGGCCGGCTCTCCTCCGCCGACCAGCACCGTGTTTTCCAGCCGTCGACCGTGGCAGGCCTCCGCCGCCGCATCATCCTCGCGACGAACGTGGCCGAGACGAGCCTCACGGTGCCCGGCATCAAGTACGTGATCGACGCCGGAACCGCCCGCATCTCGCGCTACAGCGTGCGCTCCAAGGTGCAGCGACTCCCCATCGAGGCGATCTCGCAGGCGTCGGCGAACCAGCGTTCGGGTCGGTCCGGCCGCACGAGCGACGGCATCGCCATCCGCCTCTACTCAGAGGACGACTTCGCGAAGCGCCCGGAGTTCACCGAACCGGAGATCCTCCGAACGAATCTCGCCGCGGTGATCCTCCAGATGATCTCCCTCGGCCTCGGCGACATCGCCGCCTTCCCCTTCCTCCAACCGCCGGACGCCCGGGGCATCAAGGACGGCGTCGATCTGCTGTCCGAACTCGGCGCGATCGAGACGCGCACCTTCGCCGACGGCTCACCTCGCGGCGGCGGTCCACGTCTCACGCGGGTGGGGCGCGACCTCAGCCGCCTGCCGATCGATCCGCGGTTCGCGCGCATGGTCGTGGAGTCGAAGCGGCACGGGGTGTCGCGGGAGGTGCTCGCGATCGTCGCGGCGCTCACCATCCAGGACCCACGCGAACGACCGCTCGAGCACCGGCAGAAGGCCGACGAACTGCACCGCCGGTTCGTCGACCCCACCAGCGACTTCCTCGCCCTCCTGAACCTCTGGAACTACCTCGAGGAGAAACAGGACGAACTCTCGTCGAGCGCGTTCCGTCGGCTCTGCAAGAACGAGTTCCTCAACTACCTCCGCGTCCGCGAGTGGCACGACGTCTACCGCCAGCTGCGTCAACTCGCGAAGCCCCTCGGCCTGACGATCAACGAGCCGGCGGTGAACCCCGACGGCATCCACAAGTCGCTCCTCGCGGGGCTCCTCTCGCACATCGGACTGAAGGACCAGACCGTCGCTCCGGTCGTGAAGGGCCGGAACGCTCCACCGGCGACGAAGACCGCGAAGAAGGGCGACTACATCGGCGCCCGCCAGACGCGCTTCGTCCTCTTCCCCGGGTCCGCGCTCGCGAAGAAGCAGCCGAACGCCGTGATGAGTGCGGAACTCGTGGAGACGAGTCGGCTGTTCGCCCGCACCAACGCCTCGATCGACCCGGCGTGGGCTGAACAGATCGCTGGCGACCTCTGCAAGCGGTCGTACAGCGAGCCGCACTGGGAGAAGAACCAGGGTTCCGCCGTCGCCTTCGAGAAGGTGACCCTCTTCGGCGTGCCGATCGTGCCGCGCCGCCGGGTGCAGTTCGGTCGCATCGACCAGGAGCAGGCCCGTGAACTGTTCCTGCGGCACGCGCTCGTCGACGGCGAGTGGACCCACGACATCGGTCGCGACAAGCTGTTCGACTTCCACCGCGCGAACCGACGACTGCGCAAGGAGCTGAGTGAGCTCGAGGAGCGGACGCGACGCCGCGACATCCTCTTCGACGACGAAGCCGTCTTCGACTTCTACGACGCCCGCGTCCCTGCCGAGATCTCGACGACGCGGGGCTTCGAGTCCTGGTGGCGCAAGACGCGCGTCGACCAGCCCGAGCTGCTCACGATGCGCCAGGAGGACCTCCTCCCCGAGGACGCTCCGGCGGTGGACGAGGACCGCTTCCCCGCCGAGTGGGTGCAGGCCGACCAGCGGTTGAAGCTCAGCTACCGTTTCGAGCCCGGAAGCGACGACGACGGCGTGACGGTCATCGTCCCGCTCGCCCTGCTCGACCGACTCTCGCCCGCGGGTTTCGACTGGCAGGTCCCCGGTCTCCGTCGGGACCTCATCACGGCGATGATCAAAGCGCTCCCGAAAGCCCTGCGTCGGAACATCGTGCCTGCGGCCGACTGGGCGGCGAAGCTGCTCGCCGAGCTCCCCGCCGACGTCCCGGCGGTCGCCCCCGGCAGTCCCGCCGCCGAGGACTCCTTCGCCACCCGTCTCGCGAACGCGATCAAGCGGCTCTCCTACATGGACATCTCAGCCTCGGACTTCGAGATGGAACGCGTCCCCGAGCACCTGCTCGTGACCTTCCGGGTCATCGATGAGCGCGGCCGGACGCTCGCCAGCGGCAAGGACCTCGTCGAGCTGCAGCAGCGCCTCAAGCAGCGCACCCGGGCGAGCGTCGCCAAGGTCGCGGCCGCCAGAGTGCCCAACGCCATCGAGCGCTCCGGGTTCACCAGGTGGGACTTCGACGACCTCCCCCGTTTCATCGACATTCGCCAGGAGGACGGCGTGATCCGCGGCTACCCCGCGATCGTCGACGACGGTACGAGCGTGTCGATCCGGATCATGAGCACGGAGGCCGACCAGGCCCGCGCCATGCCCGCGGGGGTGCGCCGCCTCCTCCTGCTCGCGATCCCGTCCCCGACGGCCTATGTGCAGCAGCACCTCAAAGCCAACGAGAAGCTCGCGCTCGCGACGAGCCCCTACCGGTCGACGCCGGCGTTGTTCGAGGACTGCCTCGCCGCCTGCATCGACGACGTCCTGTTCCGTGTGGTGCCCGACGGACAGGTGTTCTCCCGGCTGCAGTACGAGACGCTGCGCGACCGCGTGTCCGCCTCGGTCATGGACCGAATGTTCCAGACGGTCGCCATCGTCGCCCGCATCCTGCAGGCCGCGCGCGACACGGAGAAAGCCATGAAGGCGGCGACGAGCATGACGCTGCTCGCGGCGCTCACCGACATGCGGGGCCAGCTCGACGGACTGGTCTTCCCGGGCTTCGTCTCCCGGACGGGCTCAGCACGACTCGAACATCTGCCCCGCTACCTCGCCGGCATCCGTTACCGCGCCGAGCGACTGACGGACAACCCGAACCGCGACCGGGTGTGGATGACGGAGGCGCAGACGGCGTCGGCGCGGTTCGAGGCCGCCGGCGGCACGATCCCACTGCCCGCCGAGGCTCCGGAGCACCTCGTGAAGGCCCGGTGGATGCTCGAGGAGCTCCGGATCAGCCTGTTCGCCCAGCAGCTGGGCACGGCCGAGTCGGTGTCGTTGCAGCGCCTGCAGAAGGTCCTCGCGGGCTAGCGATCCCCGGTCCCTGAGCTTGTCGAAGGGCGCATCTCGACAAGCTCGATGTCCGGAGTCGGTGATTCAGGCCCCGGGTCCTGTCGCCACCGGACGCTCCGGGTGGTTCGCCCACTCGCTCCATGACCCCGGGTACAGCACCGGTTCGAAGCCGGCCAGGGTGAGTGCGACCGCGTTGTGCGCCGCGGTCACCCCGCTGCCGCAGTAGGTGGCGACCGTCGCGTCCTCAGGCACGCCCGCGGCGAGGAACTGCTCGCGGAGGGTCTCAGGCGGTAGGAACCGGCCGTCTGTGCCGACGTTGGCGGTCGTCGGTGTGCTGAGCGCGCCCGGGATGTGACCGGCCCGAGGGTCGATCGGTTCGACATCGCCCCGGTACCGTTCGCCGGCGCGCGCGTCGAGCAGCACCCGTCCCTCGCCCGCCCACGTCGCGGCGGTGTCGATGTCGATGGTCGGCAGGACACCCGTCGTCAACGTGACCGTCCCGGGTTCCGGGACGACCTCGCCGCGCTCCACGGGCAGTCCGGCGTCCGTCCACGCCCGGAACGCGCCGTCGAGGATGCGGACGTCCGCGATGCCCGCGTTCCGCAGCACCCACCAGGCTCGTGCTGCCGACAGGCTCTTGAGGTCGTCGTAGACCACGACGACGTCGCGGTCATCGACGCCCCACGATCGCGCGGACGCTTGGAGCGCCTCGCGATCAGGCAGGGGGTGACGGCCTCGGATGGCCGGTTCTCCGGTCGGCACGTGGTCGGCCAGCTCGTGGTCGAGGTCGACGTACACCGCGCCGGGCAGGTGCCCCTCGAGGTAGGCGGGCCGTCCGTCCGGTGCGTCGAGTCGCCACCGCACGTCCAGGACGCGCACCGGCGTCTCGGAGGCGATCACAGCGGCGAGGTCGTCCGGGGCGATGAGGATGGGCATGCGTCCAGCGTACGCACGCGAGGTCGACGGGACCTGCGCCCGACCGGTCGGTCACCGTCACACCGGGTAACAGAGTTGCAGCTCCGGCCGGATGAGCGAAACGTAGCCTGTGCAGCGTCCACCGAATCGGCGTTGCAGCAGTCGTCCACAGCCGTTCGAAGGATCCCCCGTGAGCTCAGTCCACCCGGCAGCCGCCTCCGTGACCGCCTTGCCGTCCCCCGTCGACGGTGGCGAGGTCGCCCCCGGTTTCGCCTCCCTGTCCCCCGACGACTTCAAGGCGGCGTTCCGTCAGCACCCGGCCGGCGTCTCGGTCATCACCGCGGACGACGGCAGCGGGCCGGTGGGACTCACCGCCACCTCGGTCTTCTCCGTCAGTGCGGAACCGCCGCTCCTCGTCTTCTCCGTGTCGTCGCTGTCCTCGAGCGCGCCGACCATCACCGCGTCCGACACCGTCGTCGTCCACCTCCTGGGTTCCGAGCAGCTGCACATCGCGAAGCTCTGCGCGACGAGCGGGATCGACCGTTTCGCCGACACCTCCATCTGGGACCGCCTGCCGACGGGCGAGCCGTACTTCACGGGCAACGGCGTCTGGATCCGCGGACGCATCGTCAACCGCATGGAGGCGGGCACCTCGACGGTCATCGCGGTGCACGCGCTGGAGTCGAGCGTCTCGCAGCCGCAAGCGGCCGAGGAGCCGGTCCGGGCCGAGCCTGCCGCCGAGGCGCCCGCTCCCGCCGCCCCGACATTCAGCCCCAGCTTCGACGGCGCACCGCTCGTCTACCACAACCGCACCTGGCACCGTCTCGACGCGAACTCGCAGATCGACGGCTGAGCGGCCTGCCGCTGGACATCTGTGCACTCGCAACCCGCCGTCGGTCCACCGATCTCCGGATAGCGTGGTGACATCACCATCGTCGAGAGGACCCTCATGGCTGGATCGAAAGCCCGCACCGCCGCACGTCTGCTGCTCGGAGGCGCACTCGTGTTCGCCGGCATCAGCCACCTGACCTTCGCTCGGAAGGACTTCCAGGCACAGGTGCCGGAATGGGTCCCGATCGACGAGGACACCACCGTGCTCGCCTCGGGCGTCGTCGAGATCGCCCTGGGTGCGGCACTCGCCTCCGGTGTCAAGCGGACGGCCGTCGGCAACCTCGCTGCGGCGTTCTTCACCGCGATCTTCCCGGGTAACCTCTCCCAGTGGCTCAACCGCCGCGACGCCTTCGGTCTCGACACGGACAGCCGCCGCTTCACCCGCCTCTTCTTCCAGCCCGTGCTCATCGCCTGGGCCCTCTGGTCCACCCGCCGCTGAGCACCCGCCGTCGCTGAGTCGCCCGAATCTGCGCGTTTCCGCGTCGGATTCGAACATCCTCGGGCGAGTCAGCGGCGCACGGCGGATCGCCAGGTAGGGTCGAGGACACCAGAGCCACAGGGAGAACGATGCTGACGACTGAAGCGACCATGGACGAGCTGCTCGTCGCCGAATCCGTCGAGACGCCGAGCGCCGGACGCAACGGTGTCGTGAGTCTCGTCTCACTCGTCGTCATCCTCACGATCGTGGTCACCGCGATCGCGGCGCTCTTCCTCCCGGTCGTCCAGGGCGCGACGGCGTTCTTCTACTTCTTCCTGGCCGGCTTCGGTGGCCTCGGCGGCTGACGCCGCTATACGTTGAACGCCTGAGGGCCGGATGGAATCGTGGATTCCATCCGGCCCTCAGGCGTTCAGCGCAGCGACTAGAAGTCCCAGTCCTCGTCTTCCGTGACCACGGCCTTGCCGATCACGTAGGAGGAGCCGGAGCCCGAGAAGAAGTCGTGGTTCTCATCGGCGTTCGGTGAGAGCGCCGACAGGATCGCCGGGTTCACGTCCGTGACCGTCTTCGGGAACATGGCCTCGTAGCCGAGGTTCATGAGCGCCTTGTTGGCGTTGTAGTGCAGGAACTTCTTGACGTCCTCGGTGAGACCGACCTCGTCGTAGAGGTCCTGCGTGTACTGCACCTCGTTGTCGTAGAGCTCGTAGAGCAGCGAGAACGTGTAGTCCTTGACGTCGTCGCGCTCAGCCTGCGTCAGCTTCTCGAGGCCCTTCTGGAACTTGTAGCCGATGTAGTACCCGTGCACGGCCTCATCGCGGATGATCAGGCGGATCATGTCGGCGGTGTTGGTGAGCTTCGCGCGGCTCGACCAGTGCATCGGGAGGTAGAAGCCCGAGTAGAAGAGGAAGGACTCGAGGAGGGTCGAGGCGGCCTTCCGCTTCAGCGGGTCGTCACCGTGGTAGCGGTCGAGGACGATGGACGCCTTCTTCTGCAGGTTCGGGTTCTCGACCGACCAACGGAACGCCTCGTCGATCTCCTTCGTGCTGCTGAGCGTGGAGAAGATCGAGGAGTAGCTCTTCGCGTGCACCGACTCCATGAACGCGATGTTCGTGTAGACGGCCTCCTCGTGCGGGGTGATCGCATCGGGGATGAGGGCGACGGCGCCGACGGTGCCCTGGATCGTGTCGAGGAGCGTGAGGCCCGTGAACACGCGCATGGTGAGCTGCTGCTCCTGCGGCGTCAGGGTATTCCACGACTGGACGTCGTTCGACAGCGGGATCTTCTCGGGCAGCCAGAAGTTGTTGACGAGGCGGTTCCAGACCTCGACGTCCTTCTCGTCCTCGATCTTGTTCCAGTTGATCGCCTGGACGCGGTCGACCAGCTTGAGCTTCTCTGACATGAATTGGTGTCCTCTATCGGGAAGTGGGGTTGGCCCTTCGACAGGCTCAGGGACCGGTGATGCTGATGGCCCTCGACGGACCGGTGATACTGATGGCCCTCGACGGACCGGTGATGCTGATGCCCTTCGACAGGCTCAGGGACCGGGGTCGGGCTCAGGGACCGGAATACCGGTCACTGAGCCTGTCGAAGTGCAGATGACGAAGCGCAAAGCTCCTTAGAGCATGCAGCTGACGCAGCCGTCGACTTCCGTGCCCTCGAGCGCGAGCTGGCGGAGACGGATGTAGTAGATGGTCTTGATGCCCTTCTTCCACGCGTAGATCTGCGCCTTGTTGATGTCGCGCGTGGTGGCGGTGTCCTTGAAGAACAGCGTCAGCGACAGCCCCTGGTCGACGTGCTGCGTCGCCGCGGCGTACGTGTCGATGATCTTCTCGGCACCGATCTCGTAGGCGTCCTCGTAGTACTCCAGGTTGTCGTTCGTCATGAACGGAGCCGGGTAGTACACGCGACCGAGCTTGCCTTCCTTGCGGATCTCGATCTTCGACGCGATCGGGTGGATCGACGACGTGGAGTTGTTGATGTAGGAGATCGAACCGGTCGGCGGGACGGCCTGGAGGTTCTGGTTGTAGATGCCGTACTCCTGGATGGACGCCTTGAGGGCCGTCCAGTCCGCCTGCGTCGGGATCTGCACGCCGGCCTGCTCGAAGAGCTCGCGGCCACGAGCCGTCTCGGGCTCCCAGACCTGGTCGATGTACTTGTCGAAGAACTCACCCGACGCGTACTGCGAGTCGGCGAAACCGTCGAAGGTCTCCCCGCGCTCCTTGGCGATGAGGTTCGAGGCACGCAGCGCGTGGAACACCACCGTGTAGAAGTAGATGTTCGTGAAGTCGATGCCCTCGGGGCTGCCGTAGTGCACGCGCTCGCGGGCGAGGTAGCCGTGGAGGTTCATCTGGCCGAGGCCGATGGCGTGCGACTTGTCGTTGCCGTCCTCGATCGAACGCACCGAGGAGATGTGGCTCTGGTCGGACACGGAGGTGAGGCCGCGGATGGCGGTCTCGACCGTGCGACCGAAGTCGGGCGAGTCCATCGTGAGCGCGATGTTCAGCGAGCCGAGGTTGCAGGAGATGTCCTTGCCGATCTCCTTGTACGAGAGGTCCTCATTGTAGGTGGTCGGCGTGTTGACCTGGAGGATCTCCGAGCAGAGGTTCGACATGTTGATGCGGCCCTTGATGGGGTTCGCCTTGTTCACCGTGTCTTCGAACACGATGTACGGGTAGCCGGACTCGAACTGGATCTCCGCGATGGTCTGGAAGAACTCGCGGGCGTTGATCTTCGTCTTCTTGATGCGGGAGTCGTCGACCATCTCGTGGTACTTCTCGCTCACCGAGATGTCGCCGAAGGGCACACCGTAGACGCGCTCGACGTCGTACGGGGAGAACAGGTACATGTCCTCGCCCTTCTTCGCCAGGTCGAAGGTGATGTCGGGGACGACCACGCCGAGGGACAGCGTCTTGATCCGGATCTTCTCGTCGGCGTTCTCACGCTTGGTGTCGAGGAAGCGCAGGATGTCGGGGTGGTGTGCGTTGAGGTACACCGCACCGGCGCCCTGACGTGCGCCGAGCTGGTTCGCGTAGCTGAAGGAGTCCTCGAGGAGCTTCATCACGGGGATGATGCCGCTCGACTGGTTCTCGATCTGCTTGATCGGTGCGCCGGACTCACGGATGTTCGACAGTGAGAGCGCCACGCCGCCGCCACGCTTCGAGAGCTGGAGCGCGGAGTTGATGCCACGGGCGATCGACTCCATGTTGTCCTCGATGCGGAGGAGGAAGCAGGAGACGAGCTCGCCGCGCTGGGCCTTGCCCGAGTTGAGGAAGGTGGGCGTCGCCGGCTGGAACCGACCCGCGATGATCTCCTCGACGAGCGCGACCGCGAGCTGCTGGTCGCCGTCGGCGAGACCGAGGGCGGTCATGACGACGCGGTCCTCGAAGCGCTCGAGGTAGCGCTTGCCGTCGAAGGTCTTCAGCGTGTACGAGGTGTAGTACTTGAACGCGCCGAGGAAGGTCTGGAAGCGGAACTTCTTCGAGTAGGCCAGGTCGTTGAGCTCCTGGATGAAGTCGAACGAGTACTTGTCGAGCACTGCCTGCTCGTAGTACTCCTTCTCGACGAGGTAGTCGAGCCGTTCCTTCAGCGAGTGGAAGAAGACGGTGTTCTGGTTGACGTGCTGGAGGAAGTACTCCCGCGCGGCCTCACGGTCCTTGTCGAACTGGATCTCGCCGTTCGGGCCGTAGAGGTTGAGCATCGCGTTGAGCGAGTGGTAGTCCATCTGGCTCGTCGACGGTGCGTCGATCACTGAAACTGGCGCTGCTGCCAAAATGATTCCAATCCATTGTGGACGGTGGTGACATCGTCCTGGGTTCCGAAGAGTTCGAAGCGGTACAGGTGCGGGACCTTGCATTTGCTGGCGATCACGTCGCCGGCGAGCCCATAGGCCTCGCCGAAGTTCGTGTTGCCGGCGGCGATGACCCCGCGGATCAGGGAGCGGTTGGCCTCCACGTTGAGGAACCGGATCACCTGTTTGGGCACCGCTCCGTCGCCGTTGCCCCCGCCGTAGGTGGGGGTCACGAGGACGTAGGGTGCCGTGGCGTGCACGGCTTCGTCTTTCGCATACAGCGGGATCTGCAACGAGGGCAGGTCGAGCTTCTGCATGAAGCGATGCGTGTTGCCGGAAATGCTGGAGAAGTAGATCAGCCGTGGTTGCACGGGAGGCCTCCTCGTCGCCGTCCGGACGGGCGGATGGTGCGGTGCTGCTGGAGCCGGCTCATGATGACGCCTGCGACCGTGGGCTCAAGCCAGACGTGCGGCGAGCTCTTCGATCTTGTCGGGGCGGAAGCCCGACCAGTGGTCTTCCTCGGTGATGACGACCGGTGCCTGCAGGTAGCCGAGGGCCTTGACCTGCTCGAGTGCGTTCTCGTCGACCGAGAGGTCGAGGATGTTGTACTCGATGCCCTTGTTGTCGAGTGCGCGGTACGTCGCGGTGCACTGCACGCAACTGGGCTTCGTGTAGACCGTGATTGCCATAGCTCTTCGTGCCTTCCCCTCAAAATCTGGTGATTCCCGCGGCGTCCTGCGCCGGGGTTCCAATACTACATATAGTTGGCGACCTTCAGGCCAACCCCAAGGGCTAGTAGTTACAGCCCTGTAGTTTTCCACCGGGTTCTCCACCGTTTCGGGCGAGTTATCCACCGGTTCTCCACTGGGTACAACGCTCGTGGGCGACGCGAAAATCCCGGATTGACGGCCTTTTCTCCCCCGTCTGAGGGATATCTATCCACAGGTCAGATTCTCCTCCGCACCTCCGACATCCGTTGTCGGTTTGGGCGTGTCGCGGGCGTGTCGCGCGTGTCGGAACCGGTCCCTAGACTGGTGTCCTTGTGAGCAGCTACCGTGACCTTCTTCGTACCCCCGGCGTCGCCCGGATCATCGCGGCGCAGCTCACCGCACGCTTCCCGTTCGGGATGCTCTCGCTGGCCTTCCTGCTCCACATCGAGCAGGTCACCGGGTCCTACGGGGCCGCCGGGCTCGTCCTCGCCGCGACGAGCATCGGGCAGGCGATCGCCGGCCCCCTCACGAGTCGGTGGATGGGCGTCTGGGGCATCCGCAAGGTGCTCCTCCTCACCCTCGCGGTCTGTGCCGTCTCCGTCACGACCATCGCCCTCGTCACCATGACCGTCCCCGCGTACATGGCGGTCGGATTCGTCGCCGGGCTGAGCACGCCGCCCGTCCAGCCCGCGGTCCGCACCATCTACCCGAAGCTCGTCACCTCCCAGCAGCTCACCCCGTTGTTCTCCCTCGACGCCTCGGCCCAAGAGATCATCTGGGTGCTCGGGCCCGTCGTGACCACCTTCGTGTCCACCCAGGTCGGCACGGTCTGGGGCATCGCCCTGGCGGCGGTGATCATGGTCGTCGGCTGCCTGTGGTTCATCTCCTCACCGGAGGTCGGGCGCGTCCGCATCCCGAGGAGCCGTCGCAAGCTCGGGCAGGTGCTCAAGCGCCCGCCGGTCCTCCTCGCCACCGTCGTCGGCTTCCTCCTCATCGGCGCCTGTTCGGCCGTCGAGGCGGGCGTCGTCGCGACCTTCGGGCACGACGGCCTCGAGGCCGGTATCGTCCTTGCGATCTTCTCGGTCGGCTCGCTGGCCGGCGGCCTCGCCCTCGGACACACGCCGATCGGTCCCTACGCGCTGGCACGCCGCATCTTCATCGTCTTCGCCGGACTCGCCGTTGCGAGCCTCTTCCTCAACGCCTGGTGGCTGTCGGTCACCCTCTTCGTCGCCGGCATCGGCATCGCGCCGGCCCTCGCCGTGCTGTTCGCCATCGTCTCGGCGAGCGTGAAGTTCAGCGACACGGCCGAGGCCTACGGCTGGGTCGGCACCGGTCAGCTCATCGGTGCCGCGATGGGGTCGGCGGCGGCCGGCTTCCTCATCGACGGCTCCGGAGCGGTCGGCGCGTTCTGGGTCGCCGGCGTGTTCGCGCTGTTCGGCTTCGTCATCCCGTGGATCGGTCACCGGTGGCACCCCGACCTTCGCGGCCGCGATGCGAGCCCGATCCCCGACACCGAGCCGATCAACACCCACCCGTCCTGAGCCGCCCCGCTTCAGTCGGCGGCGCGCAGCGGCGCGAGGGCCCCGTCGAGTGCGGCCAGTTCGCCCAGCAGCATCGGGAGCATGGTCGTCTGGCGGTCGTTGGGCGTGAACACCCCGTCGGCGATCTGCCGTGCGACGTACGGGATCTCCACGTTCGCACCGGTACTGACGAGACCGAGTGCCTGCAGGACAGGTCGAAGCGCGACGACGCCGCGGGTTCCGCCCGACAGCCCGCCGTAGCTGACGATCCCGACCGGCTTCCGCGCCCACTCGTGCATGAGGTAGTCGAGCGCGTTCTTGAGGGCGGGCGCGTAGCTGTAGTTGTACTCGGGCGTCACGAACACGAAGGCGTCCGTCCGATCGACCCGCTCGCTCCAGGCGATCGTGTGCGGGTGGACGTAGGCGCGCTTCCGCGGGTGCGCGGGCTCGTCCATGAACGGCAGCGCCAGCTCGCGGAGATCGACCGCGTCGACGGTGAACCGCTCGTCCGCCTCGGCCACGCCCGCGACCCAGCCGGCGACGGCACCGCCCACCCGCTCGGGACGGACGCTCCCGGTGACGATCATGAGTTGCGGCATGGGCTCCCTTTCGACGATGACGGTGGCCCTGTCGAGGATACTGGTGCCATGGCAGACAGCACCCCGACCGTCCTCCTCAACGACGGGCACACGATCCCCCAGCTCGGCTTCGGTGTCTACAAGGTCCCGGACCTCGCCAGCACCGAGATCGTGCGGACGGCACTGGAGGTCGGGTACCGCCACATCGACACCGCGTCGCTGTACGGCAACGAGCGCGGCACCGGCGTCGCGATCCGCGAGTCGGGCATTCCCCGCGACGAGCTCTTCGTCACGACGAAGGTCTGGAACACCGATCAGGGGTACGAGGAGACGCTGCGCGCGTTCGACACGAGCCTGGACCTCCTCGGCCTCGACCACGTCGACCTGTACCTCATCCACTGGCCGGCCCCGGGGCAGGACCGCTACCGCGAGACCTGGCGCGCGCTCGAGCGGTTGCGGGCCGAGAGACGTACGCGGTCCATCGGCGTCTCCAACTTCCACCGCAGCCATCTCGAACGACTCCTGGAGTCGGCGGAGGTCACCCCGGCCGTCAACCAGATCGAACTCCACCCGTTCCTCCCCCAGCGGGAGTTGCGAGCCGTCAACGCGGCATACGGCATCGCGACGGAGGCCTGGTCGCCACTCGCCCGCGGCCGCTTCTTCACGCCCGCCGTGGACGGCTCCGACGCCACCTCCGACCTCGGGGCCATCGCACAGAAGCACGGGCGCACGGTCGCGCAGGTGGTGCTGCGCTGGCACCTGCAGCTCGGCAACATCGTCATCCCCAAGTCGGCCACACCGGCGCGGATCGCGGAGAACTTCGCCGTGTTCGACTTCACCCTCGACGCCGACGACCTGGCCGCCATCTCGGCGCTCGAGAACGGCGAGCGCACCGGCACCGACCCGGACCGGCTCGACTGACGCGAGACCGTAGGCTGAACCCATGACCGAGCCCGTCGTCGACACCGCTTCCAGCCTCGCCGCCCGCACGATCACGCCCGTGGAGCTCCCGCGTCACCGCTGGGGTCGCCACGACGCGCCGGCTCGGGCGCTCGTTGTCCACGGACTCGGCAGCAACGGTCCGAGCACCTGGCGCATCTGCGCCGCCCTGGCCGATCGCGGTTGGCTCGTGGAGGCGGTCGACCTCCGCGGCCACGGCGTCGCCCCTCGTGCGTTGGACTACCGCGTCGAGGCCTACGCCGCCGATCTGCTGGCCACCAGGCCGACCCCCGTGCCCGGCGTCGGGCACGCCGCGTGGGACCTCGTCGTCGGACACTCGCTCGGAGGCGCCGCCACCGCGGTCGCCGCCGCAGCCGATCCCCGATGGGCGGCGGCGGTCGTGCTGCTCGACCCCGCCATCGCGCTCGACGACCACGACGCCGAGATCATCCGGGCCAGCCAGGAGGCCGCCTTCGCCGACAACACGATCGCATCCGTCCGCGCGAAGAACCCCGAGTGGCACCCGCTCGACGTGGAGATCAAGGTCCAGGCGGTGTCCGAGGCGAGCCGGTGGGCGATCGAGCAGACGAGCGAACAGAACCATCCGTGGGACGTCCGCCCCGCAGCGGCCGCTCTGCGCAACCCGACCTTCGTGATCGCCTCCGACCCTGAGGTGTACAGCCTCTTCCGCGGCGCGCTCGCCGCCGAGGTCCTCGCCAACCGCCAGGTCAGCCTGACGATCGTCCAGGGCGCCGGTCACAACGTGCACCGGGACCGCCCGGCGGAGACCACGAAGGCCATCGGCGATTGGGCCAAGCTGCAACTCGAACAGCGATCGCGTCGCGAGACCTGATCGCGACCCGCTTCCCACGGTCCCTGCGCCTCCGCGGTACAGCGGCTCCCTCGGGTGATGCGCGTCGCGAGACCTGATCGTGACCCGCTTCCCAGGGTCCCTGCACCTCCGCGGTGCGGCGGCTCCCTAGGGTGATGCCATGAAGCGCTCAGCAGTGACCCGCACCACCACCGTGTTCGTCTCCGCCGTCCTCGTCGGGCTCGTCCTCTCGGGCTGCTCGGCCGGGTCGAGCACCGAGGCCGGCAGCGACTCGCGAGCTGCGATGCCCGCGCCCGGCCAGGTCGCCGGCGACGCGCAGGTCGGCGTCGACGGCGCCGTCTCCCCCGACCTCACGCAACAGCAGGTGGTCACGACCGGTTCGCTCACCGTCACCGCCGACGACCCGATCAGCACCGCGACGGACGCCACCCGGATCGTCACCGAGGCGGGCGGGCGCGTCGACAGCCGCGACGAGACTCCGGGCACCTCCGACCAGGCCGCGCAGGCGACGCTGACGGTCCGCATCCCCGCCGACGACTTCGACGACGTGCTCGCGCAGCTGCAGGCGCTCGGCACGGTGAACAACCTCTCCGTGTCCGCGGTGGACGTCACGGCACAGGCCGCCGACCTCGACGCGCGGGTCACCGCCCTCCAGGCCTCGGTCGATCGACTGCTCGGACTCATGGCGGCTTCGACCACGACGGCCGACCTCCTCGCCGCCGAAACCAGCCTGTCCCAGCGGCAGGCGGAACTGGACGGGCTCGTCGCCCAGCGTGATGCCCTCGCCGATCAGGTCGACTTCTCCTCCGTGTTCGTGAGCTTCGTGGCCCCCGGCTCGGTCGCACCGGGTGTGCCCACCGACTTCTGGGGCGGCGTGGTCGCCGGGTGGAACGCGCTCGTCGCCGCCGCCTCGGGGCTCGTCGTCGTGGTCGGCGTCCTGGTGCCGTGGTTGCTCCCCATCGCGGTCGTCGCCGCGGTCGTGGTCCTCCTCGTCAAGTCGGGCCGTCGGCGCGCTGCTCGCCGCTCGCAGACACCTGCCACCTCGGCCGGGCCCGATGCGACAATGGACCGGTGACCGCTCAAGCGCAGCACCATCCATCCGATCGGTCGTTCGACCCCGCCTCGATCCTCAGTGACGGGCTCGTCGAGCGCATCCGCGAACGTGCCGCCGTGGCGGACCGCGAGAACGCCTTCTTCGACGAAGACCTCGCCGAGCTGCGAGCGTGCGGCTATCTCCGGGCGTTCGTCCCCGAGGAGTTCGGCGGCCTCGGCCTCGGCCTGAGCGAGGTCACGCTGCTCCAATCCCGGCTCGCCACCGCCGCCCCGGCGACCGCCCTCGCGATCAACATGCACCTCGTGTGGACGGGGGTCGCGCGACTGCTCCACACCCGAGGAGACGACTCGCTCCGCTTCGTCCTCGAGGGAGCTGCCGGGGACGAGCTCTACGCGTTCGGGGTGAGTGAGGCTGGCAACGACCTCGTGCTCTTCGGATCCGACACCGAAGCCCGTCCGGGCCCCGACGGTTCCTATCGGTTCCACGGCCGGAAGATCTTCACCTCTTTGTCACCCGCATGGACCTGGCTGGGGACGACCGGGCTCGACACGACCTCGGCCGACGGTCCGAAGGTGGTCTACGGGTTCATCGATCGCTCGCGCGGCGGGTTCGAGATCCTCGACGACTGGGACACCGTCGGGATGCGCGCCAGCCAGAGCAGGACGACCCTGCTCCAGGGGGCCGAGTCGACGGCGGAGCACATCGTCCGACGCCTCGATCCGGGGCCCAACCCGGACCCCATCGTCTTCGGGATCTTCGCCTGCTTCGAGACCCTCATCGCCGCCGTGTACACGGGCATCGGCGAACGTGCCCTCCGACTGGCGGTCGAGACCGCCCACCGGAAGACGTCGAAGAAGGCCGGTGGCGCGAGCTACGCGGCGGACCCAGACATCCGCCGTCGGATCGCGGCGGCCGCCATCGCGTACGACGGCATGCTGCCACAGCTCGCCGGCATCGCCCGGGACCTCGACGACGGGGTCGACCATGGCGCGCTCTGGTTCCCGAAGCTCGTCGGGCTCAAGGTCCGCGCGACGGAGACCGCCCGCGAGGTCGTCGATCAGGCGATCCGGGTCGCCGGCGGCGGCAGCTACTTCGCCGCGAGCGAATTGGGCCGGCTGTACCGCGACGTCCTCGCCGGGATGTTCCATCCCTCGGACGACGAGTCCGCCCACGCCACGGTCGCGAACGCCTGGCTCGGGCCCGTGTGACGGCTCGGGCCGGCCTGACGACTCGGCTCAGCCGCGGTTGTTGCTGAGCTCGAAGATCCGCAGGAGTTCGCCGACCGCGGCGTCCTTGCTGTCCCCGCCCTCCTCGAACATCTGCGTGACGTGGGTCAGGAGGTGGTTCTCGACGAGCAGCTTGTTGAGGGATCCCAGCGACTTCTGGATGGCGAGTGACTGCGTGATGATGTCCATGCAGTAGTCCTCGTTCTCGATCATCTTCTCGAGGCCACGCATCTGGCCCTCGAGGATCTTCGTCCGGTGCAGGGCCCGCTTCTTGATGTCTTCGATCACCGGCTCAGGGTACCACCAGGGGGTACGGTGCCCTCCTCCTCCATCCGACCGGAGGATATGGTCGACGAGCCTAGGATGGGCGGATGACGAGCTCCCCCACACTCGAACTCACCGCCGCCGACGCGGACCGCGCGCGAGCCCTGCGTGCGATGAAGCGCCTGGCCACCGGACTGCTCCTCGTCATGGCGGTCATCTTCGCCGTCGCGTTCGCGCTCGAGGGACGCTACCCGTGGTTGGCGTATGTCAGGGCCGCTGCGGAAGGCGGCATGGTCGGGGCGCTCGCGGACTGGTTCGCCGTCACCGCCCTCTTCCGCCACCCGCTCGGCATCCCGATCCCCCACACGGCGATCATCCCGAAGCGGAAGGACGAGATCGGCGTCAGCCTCGGCGAGTTCGTGGAGACCAACTTCCTCTCCGAGGAGGTCGTGCGGCAGAAGCTCGCGTCCGTCTCCGTCTCGGAGAAGCTCGGCGGATGGTTGTCCGAGCCCGCGAACGCCGAGCGGGTCACCGCCGAGGGGTCCATCGCCGTGCGGGGTCTCCTGGAGACGCTGTCCGACGACGACGTCCGCGAAGTCATCGAGGCGTTGGCGTCCAAACACCTCATCGACCCGCAGTGGGCTCCGAACATCGGCCGTTGGGTCGAGCACATCGTCGGCGTCGGCGCGCACCACGACGCGGTCGACCTCCTCCTCGACCGCACAGGTGAGTGGCTGAGCACGAACCCGAAGGCGTTCGAGCGCCTGGTCTCGAGCCGTTTGCCGACCTGGGTGCCGTCCTTCGTCGACCGGCTCGTGGACGACAAGCTCTACCGGGAGGCCGTGTCCTTCGTCCAGGCCGTCCGCGCCGACCCCGACCACCAGCTCCGCCATGCCCTCGACGGCTACCTCGGCGAGCTCGCGGAGCAGCTGCAGCACGACGACGCGACCATCACCCGCTTCGAGAACGCCAAGCACGAGGTCATCGACAGTCCTCGGGTCCGTGAGGTCGCCGGCAAGACCTGGACGGCCGCGAAGAGCGCGTTCCTCGAGGCCCTCGACGCTCCCGACAGCGACCTCCGCGAGCGGATCTCCGGCACCATCGCGGACTTCGGCCGGCGACTGTCGACCGACCGGGCGTTCTCCACCCGCGTCGACACCCGCGTCGCGGACGCCCTGTCCTACGTCGTCACCCGCTACCGGCACGACATCGCCAGCATCATCACCGAGACCGTCGAGCGTTGGGACGCCCGCGAGACCACCCAGAAGATCGAGCTGCTCGTGGGACGCGACCTGCAGTTCATCCGCTTGAACGGCACCATCGTCGGCGCGCTCGCCGGCCTCGCGATCTTCACGGTCGCGCAGGCGGTCCTCCGCGCGTTCTGACGCCGGGACCGGTCAGCGCCTCGGGAGCAGCTCCACGGAGATGAGGTTCACGACGTCGTTCGCGAGCAGGTCGAGCGACCCCTGGTCCTTGCACGTGAAGGTGAAGACGACGAGGATCCCCATCTTCGTGAGCGACCGGACGCCCCAGTACGTGCGCTCCCCCGAGGGCTGGGTCCACGACAGGACCCGGAACTCGATGAGGCCCCCACCGCTGTTGTAGTTCAGTTGTTCCGTCGTGCCGTCCGCTTTGACGTAGTCGGCCCCGACGTACTTCGCCATGTAGGCGTCACTCGACTTCTCGTCGTCTCCGACCGCGATCTCGTCAGGCGTCAGCGCGATGTCGCCGAGTCCGACGTCGCACGAGGTCGCCGCGTTCCGATAGATCTCGACGCCGTTCCGGTCCGGACCGATCGCCGCCCAGGACGAGTCCAGGTCGTTCGTCAGGTAGGCCGTCCATTCGGCGGGGACGTCCTGCCCGGCCGCGAAGTCGAGGTCGGGAGGAATGGAGACGTAGGTCTTCGTCGGCTCGGGCGTCGAGTCCGTCTCGGTGGGCGTCGGCGACGCGGTCTTCGTCGGGGTGGCCGAGCGGGTGGGGCTCGGGTCCGCGACCGGTGCGCCACCCTGCGTGAGGACGAGAGCGACGACGGTGATGATCGCCGCCAACACGAGCGGGACACCGACGGCGAGGGCGATGATGAGCCCCGTCCGCTTTCGCTTCGGGGCACCGGGAGGCGGCGGCTGCTGACCGTACCCTGGAGGGCCCTGCGGTGGCTGCTGCTGGTACGGGGTCTGCTGCGGCTGATACGGCTGGTACGGCTGGTATGGCTGTCCGCCGGAGGGGTTCTGCTGCCCGCCATACGGGTTCTGCTGGTACGGGTTCTGCTGCTGCGGTCCCTGCCCGTACGGCGGCTGCTGCTGTCCGTGCGGGTTCTGCTGCTGCGGTCCCTGTCCATACGGCGCCTGCTGCTGCTGCTGACCGTACGGGTTCTGCTGCTGCGGCCCCTGCCCGTACGGCGCCTGCGGCTGCTGGCCGGAGGGGTGCTGCGGCTGCTGACCCGGCGGCCATTGCGGCGGGCGGGCGTCAGGCTGCTGCGGGTCGGGAGGCGGTGCATCGGTCACGGGAGTGGCCTTTCGACGGAACGGCGGGCGGAGCGGGTGAACTGCCCGGCCGCATGCCTGCAGTTCGATGCCGTCAGCCTATCTGCGACGGACCGGCGCCGGTGGGCACATCCTGCACCAGAATGGTGACGTGTCCACCGCCCCCACCACACCCCGCACCCGCAGCGAGCGCCTCGACGCGCTCCCGTTCACCAAGGCACACGGGCGACTGCTCGTCGGTTCCGGCGTCGGCTGGGCCCTCGACGCCATGGACGTGGGACTCGTGTCCTTCGTGCTCGCCCAGCTCGCCGTGCAGTGGCAGCTCGGGAACACGGAGCTCTCCTGGATCGCCTCAGCCGGGTTCCTCGGCATGGCCATCGGTGCGACGCTCGGGGGCTTGCTCGCCGACCGGGTCGGACGGCGCCACGTCTTCGCGATCACCCTGCTCGTGTTCGGCATCGCGACTGGCGCGTCGGCCCTCGCCTGGGGACTCGGCGTGCTCATCGTGCTGCGATTCATCGTCGGCCTCGGACTCGGCGCCGAGCTGCCCGTCGCCTCGACCCTCATGAGTGAGTTCGCCCCGCCACGGATCCGCGGGCGGATCATCGTGTTCCTGGAGGCGTTCTGGGCGATCGGGTGGATCGCCGCCGCCCTCATCGGCTATCTGGTCGTGCCGACGAGCGACGACGGGTGGCGCTGGGCGCTCGCCATCGGCGCGTTGCCCGCGGTCTACGCGGCCATCGTGCGGACGCGACTGCCGGAGTCGGTGCGCTTCCTCGAGTCGCGTGGGCGCCACCGCGAGGCGGAAACCGTCGTCCGCGAGTTCGAGGCCTCGGCCGGCGTCGCCCACCCGGAGCCAGCCGGCGACACCACCACCGACACCCCCGTGAGCGCCGGTCTCTCCGCCGGCGAGCGCCTCCGTGGGCTGTGGGTGTCCACGCACCGCCGCGACACCGGTTCGCTCTGGATCGTGTGGTTCTGCGTCAACTTCTCCTACTACGGTGCGTTCATCTGGATCCCGACGATCCTCGTCGCCTCCGGGTTCTCCCTCGTCCGGTCCTTCGGTTTCACCCTGATCATCACCCTCGCCCAGATCCCGGGCTACGCCGTCTCGGCATGGTTGATCGAGGCCTGGGGCCGGAAGCAGACCCTCGCGACCTTCCTGGCGGGCTCCGCGGTGTCGGCGGTCCTGTTCGGCACGGCGACGACCGAACCGATGATCATCGTGTTCGGGATGTGCTTGTCCTTCTGCAACCTCGGTGCCTGGGGCGCCCTGTACGCGACGACCCCGGAGCTGTATCCGACGGCGCTCCGTGCGACCGGGGCGGGGTGGGCCGCCGGCATCGGCCGCATCGCCTCGATCATCGCCCCGCTGTCGGTCCCGGTGCTCCTCCTCGCAGGACAGGCCCTGCTCTTCTCCGTGTTCGCCGCCTTCTTCGTCGTCGCCGCGGTCGCCGCACTGTTCCTCTCGGACATGCGCGGCCGCTCCCTCGGCTGAGCCGCGTCCCACCGCTCACCCCGCACCGCCAGTCGGCCGGGTCGGTCGGCGTCGATGCGACAGAATGGGGCCGTGACCGAATCCACCAGCGCCGTGTCCCCGTCCGCCTCCGTCGACCGACGTCCGATCTCGGGACGGCGTGTCGATCTCGAGCACGGTGCGTACACCGCGTCGATCGCCTCGGTCGGTGCCTCACTGCGGTTCCTGCGACACGACGGCCGGGACCTCGTCGTCCCGTTCGACGCCGAGGAGGTCCGTCCGGCGTTCCGCGGCGCCATGCTCGCCCCGTGGCCCAACCGCGTCGTCGACGGCCGGTACACCTTCGCGGGCGTCGACCACGAGCTCGCACTCACGGAACCCGCTCGCGGTCACGCCCTCCACGGGCTCGCCGCCTGGTCGGAGTGGGACCTCGTGTCGTCGAGCATGGCGTCGGCAGCGTTCCGTGTGGTCATCGAGGCGCAGGAGGGCTATCCGTTCCGCGTCCAGGTCACGGCGACCTACACGCTCGACGACGACGGACTCCGCACCGACGTCGAGGCGCTGAACCTCGGCGACGTCGACGCACCCTACGGCACCGGACCGCACCCGTACCTCGTCGCGGGTGAGGGCCGTGTCGACGACTGGACGCTCGAACTGCCCGCCGCCGAGGTGCTCACCGTCACGCCGGACCGGCTCATCCCGGTCTCGCTGGAGCCCGTCGACACGGAGGCGACGGAGCACTTCGACTTCCGCGCACCCCGGACCATCGGCGACACCTTCATCGATCACGCGTACACGGCGCTCGATCGCGACGTCGACGGCCGGGTCACGGTGCGCGTGACGACGCCATCCGGCAGCGGCGTCGCCATGCACTGGGGTGATGGTCTGCCCTGGGTCCAGGTGCACACGGCCGATCAGCCCGTCGCGGAGCTGAACCGACTGGGGCTCGCCGTCGAGCCGATGACCTGTCCCCCTGACGCCTTCTCGACCGGGACCGATCTCGTCGTCCTGGCTCCCAATACACCACACCGGGTGTCCTGGACCATCGCAGCACTCTGACAGTCGTCGGGGCTAGGCTGGCGACATGTCACAGACTCTTGCGAAACTCACCGGCGGCCCGCTCGACAGCGAGATCATCCCGCTCGAAGACGGTCAGGACGGCGAGCTCGTCCTGCCCTACGGCGAAGGCCAGCTCATCTACCGTCCCGTCGGCGAAGCGACGAACACCGGCGACCACGACGGCCCGACGACGACCGACTACGAGTACGTCGAGTCGACGGAGGACATCTCCCCGACGAACCGTAACGGCAACGGCGACGACGACTCGATCGGCTGAACCGAACCACCCTGTTCCACCTGAACGCCGGTAGCTGAGCCTCAGCTGCCGGCGTTCGGCGTTCACTCGCCCTGGTCGTCGACCGTCACCGTGAAGGTCTGGACCCGGAGCGGAAGCACGGGTGTCATCCGGACCTCCAGGCGGAGGCGCCCCTCCGTCCCCTCGACGAACCAGACCAGGTGGTCCGGCGAATCGCAGATCGGCGTCGCGCGCCCCGAAGCCACCTCGGCGATGCCACCGACGGCGGTGACAGCGGCGTCGACCGCCTCGCGTCGCTCCTCCAGTGGCCGGTCGAGGGCGACGTTCTCAGCGAACAGCGACGTGGCGACGCGGTCGTCCCAGTGCGACAGCAGCCCGGTCGCAGTCATGGACGCCACGAGGGTCTCCGGCCAGGGGCGGATCGCCGGTTCCGGCAGCTCGCCGGAGGCCTGGGCGCCGGCGATCGCCAGCCGCAAGGCCTGTTCGGCGGGCTTCGCCACGGCCGCGTAGCCGGCGTTCTCGAAGGCGACGACGCCCAACCCGGATGTCGGGTGCCACCGCATGTGGGCGCTGTAGCCGGGGTAGCCGCCCGAGTGCGAGACGAGCGTCCCGAGGTCGGCGTCCTCCTCGACGAAGAGGCCGAAGCCATAGCCGAGCGCGAGTCTCGGCGGCACGCCGTCGAGGGTGGGCCGCGACGGAGCGAGCCGGTGCAGCTGCTGCATCTCGCGGCGGCTGGCGCTCGACAGCGGTCCGGTCTCGTCCCCGGTCCAGGCGCCGTCGAGCCAGCGCACCCATCCGATCAGGGTGGAGGCCGAGGCGAAGAGCCCGCCGATCGAGGAGAAGACCCCGGGGCCGGAGAACGGGACCTCGACGAATCGGCCGTCTTCATCGACGGCCCGTTCGCGGCGGACACGATGACCGGTCGCCGTGACCGCCCCGTCGCCTTCGGGGCGCTCGAACACGGCGCCGAGCCCGAGCGGCTCCAGCAGGAGCGAGGTCACCGCATCGATGTAGGAGCCACCGGTCACACGCTCGATGACCTGCCCGAGCAGCGCATAGCCGAGGTTCGAGTAGGAGAACGCCGTCCCGGGTGTCGTGACGCATCGGACGCCGCGCACGAGCAGCCGCCGGAACTCGTCCACGCTGATCGACTCCTGGCGGTCACCCCACGGATCGTCCGTTCCGAGCCCACCCGACATCGTCAGGAGCATCCGCACGGTCGGCCGGACGGCGATCCCGTCAGGGAGCACCGGTGCGAACTCCGGCACGAACCCGTCCACTGGCGCGTCCAGGTCGAGGCGGCCGGCATCGCGGAGGATGAGGAGCACGGCGGCGGTGAAGCTCTTCGTGCAGGAGGCGATGCGGAACAGCGTGTCGGCGTCCGGCACCGGACCGCCCAAGGCGACCCCGCCGAACCCCTGCTCGAACCGGACCCGCTCGCGGTCGAACACGGCGACGTACGATCCCGGGGCGACGCCGGAGGTGATCCGGTCCTGGAAGACCCGCGTGATGTCCGTCTCGGTGCTGTCCTCGACCAGGTGCATGCCGCCTCCTCCTCGACGGCCCTCGGCAGCCGTCCGCGATCTCGTCGCGCTTCGAGCGTACGACCATTCCGCGCCACCGGGCGCCATCGCACGGGGTGCCGGGCGTAGGGTGCTCCTCCGCCAGGACGAAGTCAAGGGGCACCGATCAGCGACGTCCGATGCCCGCCGCGGGAGTAGCGTCATCTCCCGGATCGACCGTCGACGGGACGGCCGTGGAAGGAGTCATTCCATGTCGAACACGTCGACCTCCGGGCGACCTGCCCCGGTGCGGAGCCTCGTCCCCGCCAGGATGGACCGATTGCCGTGGACCCGGTTCCACTGGATGATCGTCGTCGGTCTCGGCTTCTCATGGGTGCTGGACGGTCTCGAGATCCAGATCGTCGCCTCCGCCGGATTCCAGAAGTCGCTGGGGCTGTCGGCGGCGGAGGTCGGACTCCTCGGGACGATCTATCTGCTCGGCCAGGTGACGGGTGCCCTCGTCTTCGGCCGCATGGCGGACCGCCTCGGCCGCAAGAAGCTCTTCATCCTGACCCTCGCGATCTACCTCGTCGCGAGCGGCATCGCGGGCTTGTCCCCCACGTTCTGGTTCCTCGCCATCTTCCGGTTCTTCGCCGGCATGGGCATCGGCGGCGAGTACGCGGCGATCAACTCGGCCATCGACGAGCTCATCCCGTCGAAGTACCGCGGGCACGTCGACATCGCCATCAACGGCACCTACTGGGGTGGCGCCGCCCTCGGATCGGCGGCGAACCTGTTCCTGCTGAACACCGACTACTTTGCCGAGGACGTCGGCTGGCGCATCGGGTTCTTCATCGGGCCGGTCCTCGGTCTCGCCATCATCTTCCTGCGACGCCACATCCCCGAGAGTCCGCGGTGGCTCATGACGCACGGTCGGGAACAGGAGGCGGAGGCCACGGTCGACGACATCGAGGCGACCGTCCGCAAGCAGGGCGGGACGATCGAGCCGGTCGACGAGTCGAAGGCGCTCACGGTGCAGGCCCAGGGCCACATCCCGATCCGGACCATCTTCGGCGTCCTCTTCTCGAAATACCCGAAGCGCACCTTCGTCGGCCTCGCGATGATGATTACCCAGTCGTTCCTGTACAACGCGATCTTCTTCACCTACGCGCTGGTGCTGCAGAACTTCTACGGCACGAGCCCCTCGTCGACGCAGTACTACTTCTTCCCCTTCGCGATCGGCAACCTGCTCGGCCCGCTCCTCCTCGGCAGGCTGTTCGACACCTGGGGTCGTCGCCAGATGATCTTCCTCACCTACGGGGTCTCCGGGGCGGTCCTGGCGGTTTCGGCGGTGCTCTTCAACGCCGGTGCGCTCGACGCGACGACCCAGACGATCTTCTGGTGCGTCTCGTTCTTCTTCGCCTCCGCCGGTGCGTCCAGCGCCTACCTGACCGTGAGCGAGATCTTCCCGCTCGAGCTCCGCAGCCAGGTGATCGGCTACTTCTTCGCGATCGGACAGATCGCGGGTTCGGTCGCGCCCCTGCTCTACGGGATCCTGATCGGTGATGGCACGGACCGCGGTCCGCTCACCGTGGGCTACTTCGTCGGTGCAGGCGTGATGGTCCTCGGCGGGTTGATCGCCCTCATCTTCGGGGTCGACGCCGCGCGGAAGTCACTCGAGGACATCACGGAACCCCTGTCGATCGTGCGCGACGAGCAAGGCTCGGGACGCTGAGCCCGGTCCGCGCTCAATCCTCGGCGGAGACGTAGACCCCGAGCGTCTCGGCGAGGCGCTCCCGCTCCACCGCCCGACGGCCGGCGCCCTTGGCGCTGGCCGTCGTGAGCGTGGCGAGGACGTGCAGGGTGAGCGCGATCCCGATCGAGGAACTCGGGTGTCCGTCCTCGGCACGGCCGAGCACGATCGTCTCGTCGGCGTACGGGGTCAGCGGGGCGTCCGGCGCGTCCGTGATGAGCACGAGGCTGCCTCCCGCCTCGGCGAACGGGACGACGGAGTCGATCGTGTACTTCCGATACCGCTGCAGCGACACCGCGATCATGACGTCGCTCGTGCGCACGTCGCTCAGGACGTCGAGGGGACGCACGATGGTGCCGTCGATGAGCGTGACGTTCGCGAGGCCGTAGCTGAGGTCCGCGGCGAGGAGGGACGCGTAGGTGAACGACTTCGACGCCCCGATGAGGAAGCGTCGCCGGGCGGAGACGATGAGGGCCGCTGCGCGTTCGAGGGCGCCGTCCGCCTTGGCCGAGGCGAGGGACTCCTCGAACTGCTTGCGTTCCTGTTCGAGGAGTCGGTGCTTCAGGACGGACGCGGAGCGTCGTTCGAGACGCTGCTCCGGGCGTTCGCCGGGGACGGCGGTGTCCTCATCGGTGAGGAAGAGGGTGTCGTCGTTCACGCGCGGTCTCCTTCGCATGCCGTCGCCGGGGTTCGGGCCGGCGCCGTCCGTTCGTGTCGGCAGCAGCACCGACGGCCCGCCGGCAGGTCACCCGGCGAGGTTCCCTTGATGGTAGCGACGGGAAGCGCATACAGGATCGCCGGAACGACAACGATTCGGTGCACACGCGTCCGGTCGTGCGACGGTCAGCGTTCGGGCTCGTCGTCCAGGTCGGGCAGGGTGATCGAGGACGTGAAGAGGCTCGCGCGCTGTTCGGCCTCGGCGCTGCCGCTGAACAGCCCGACGGGCTCGGTGACCGGCCCGCCGCGCTTCGGCACCGGACGAGGCTCCTGCTCGACCATCTGCACCCGGTTGCGCGGGATCGCCGACGGGTTCTGCGCGAGGATCCACTCGACCATCTGCTCGCGCACGAGGCATCGGAGGTCGAAGAGGGTCGGTGCGTCCACCGCGGTGACGAGGATGCGGATGCGCACGTAGCCGCCGACGGCGTCCGTGACCTGCAGTACCTGTGCCCGGCCGTCCCAGAGGTCGGTGCGGTCGAGGATGCGCTCCAGCTCGGTCCGCATGACCGCGGGACTCACCCACCAGTCGAGGTCGAACTCGACCGACCCGAGCAGCTCGCTCGTATTCCGCGTCCAGTTCTGGAAGGGCGTGGAGGTGAAGTAGGTGGACGGGAGCACCATGCGGCGATCGTCCCAGATGCCGACGACGACGTAGGTGAGGGTGATCTCCTCGATCCGGCCCCACTCCCCCTCGACGATGACGACGTCGTCGACCCGGATCGCATCGCTGAAGGCGAGCTGGATCCCGGCGAACACGTTCCCGAGGACGGACTGCGCCGCGAGGCCGGCGACGATGCTCACGACACCGGCGGAGGCCAGCACGCTCGCCCCGACGCCCTGGACGCCTGGGAACGTCAGGAGGATCGACGCGACACCGACGATGACGACGACCGCGATCGCCAGGCGACGGACGAGCGCGAGCTGCGTCTGCATGCGGCGGGCGACCTTGTTGTTCGGGACGTCGATGCGGTACCGGGCCTGGCCGAGCCCGATGACGAAGGCGAGCAGCGCGGCGACCAGCCACGTCGCTGCGGCGATGACGGCGATCCGGAAGGTCTGGTCGATGAACCCACGGGCGGTCTCATCGGGAAGCGTCGCCGCCACCGCGGGCCACACGGCGACCAGGATCACGAGGGCTCGGAAGGGGTGCCTGGCACTCCCGGCGAGCGCGCCCGGCCAGTCGCTCCGCCGCGCCGCCATCCGGAAGGAGACCGACACGATCACGATGACGACGAGAGCTGCGATCAGCGCTATCCCGGCCGCTGCGGCGACACCCCACCAGCTCTGCCATACGAACATCCTTGCCTCCTCGAGCCGGTCGTGCACTAGGTGTTCCTCCGCCGACCGATACCGTACGGCGCAAGCGTCCAGCGTAGGGGCGGGTGCCTGCCGTGCTCGACCGCTTGCGCGGCCTGCCACGAACCTCTCAGGCCGAGTTCACGTGGCTGGCGCGTCCCACGTGAACCGAGCGAACCTCCCCGTTCACCGAGGTGGCACGGCCCGGGCTGCCCTTCGACAGGCTCAGGGACCGAGACATGGCGGGCAAACCTCTTCCGGTCACTGAGCCTGTCGAAGTGCCCACGAGGACGCCTCATCATTCCGGGCACACCTCCCCCGATCACTGAGCTTGTCGAAGTGCCCACGGGAAACCCTTCGACAAGCTCAGGGACCGGAAGATGCCGAATAAACCGCTCCCGGTCACTGAGCCTGTCGAAGTGCGGCACAGCTCGGAGACCGAGGCAGTGCGGACAGACGTTTCCCGGTCACTGAGCTTGTCGAAGTGCCCACGAAGAACCCTTCGACAGGCTCAGGGACCGGCGGAGGTCAGAACGGTGCGGGGTCCGGTTCGGTCCGGTGATGCTTCCCGTCGGGTGTCGTCCACTCGAGCGCGCCGCCTGGTCCGTGGTCGAGGTTCCATCCGGGGAGGTGCTTCATGCGGTGGTGATGTCGACACAGGCAAGCGAGGTTGCCGACATCTGTTGTGCCGCCGTCGTCCCAGGCGACGGAATGGTCGAGGTCACAGGCCCGGGCGCGCCTGCCGCAGCCCGGTGCGCGACAGGTGCCGTCCCGCAAGCGCACCGCGCGCTGCAGATCAGCCGGAACGCGGTACTGGTTGCGACCGACGGAGAGGATCGCACCGGTTTCGGGCTGGACCAGGATCCGAGTGAAGCTCGGCGCGTTCACCGCGATACGTGCCGCAGTCTCAGGATCGATCGGCCCGTAGCCGTCGAGGGTGGCCGGGGCGTCGCTGACGCCGGCCATGCTGAGCGCTGGGACCGTGATCTGCACGGTCGGCTTAATGTGTTCCTGGACCTCGATCGGATGCGGAAGGACCGGGCTCGACATCACGTCGTCCGGGGTCACCCCGGTGAGGGCGAGCGCCGCCAGGGCATCCGCCTGGAGCTGCGCGCAGGTGCGTGTGTCACCCGCCTTGCGCGACTCTGCGGCCGCTGCGTCGACCCGCTCGGCGATGCCCAGCGCGATGGGTGCCGTGGTGAACAGGTGCACCCAGGCCATGCCGTCGGCCGCGGGCTCGACCTCCACCCGGCGGTCCGCTTCGGAACGCTTCGAGCGGGACGTGATCGACTCCGGATGCAGGCGCTCGCGAAGGACACGAGCTCGCCTGCGGAGCTCCGCATCGGTGGCCTGCTCTGCGACCGGGAGCACCGTGGCGAGGAACACGGCCCGCCCGTCGGTGGGCACGTCGCAGAGCTGGTCGGTGATCGTCTTGGCGTGCCGAGCCGAGATACGGCCCGCCTCGAGCGACTCGAGCACGGCCGGGGCGTCGTTGACGAGCGCCTCGGCGTCATTCGTCGCCCGCTGCACAGTCTGCTCGGGTATGCGGGTCGCCATCGCGAGCGCCGCGCACGTGGAGCGACGGGCCAAGGCACGGCGCTCGGCGGGCGGGAACGCGGCCGGGACGACCGTGTCCGCAAAGGCGTCGGCGTAGGCCGCTGACCGGGCCAGGAGCCGAGCCGTTCGGGCAGCCAGCACAGCCTGCTGCCGGCAGATCTCCGCGTACTCGTCCGAGAATTCCGCGAGCTGCGCGGCGTAGTCATCGCCAGCTCGAGCTGCGGAGGTGGTGCTCTCGGACATGACTCCAGTCCACCATGGACCACTGACATTCCAGATGCCGAGTCGGCCCGGTTGTGGAAGTTGCTCGTGCGCCCTTCGACAAGCTCAGGGACCGGAAGGAGCTACTCAGGGATCAGAGGAGCTGCCCACGGACCGGAGAGGTGCCGCCGGATTGGGAACCTTCCCCGTGGGCCCTTCGACAGGCTCAGGGAACGGAGGTCAGGGACCGCTGGACGTTCATCGGTTCCGTCAGGTCACCGGGCTACCCTCCGACGAGCCCGGAGACCGGAGGGTTCCGGGTGGACCATCTCCGGTCACTGAGCCTGTCGGAGTGCTCGCGAGAGACCTCCCGGGCGGGGTGCCTCCGTCAGCGGTACACCGAGAGGCCCGCCGCGGCCCCACTGCTTGAACGGTCCGCCGAGAACCGATCAGCCCGGCAGGACCTCGTGCGGATACTCGGCCGACCGGTGCTGGAACTCGGTGATCGCCGGGTTGAGGATGACGCCGTCCTGGATCTCGACGGCCCGCTGGACGGTCAGGCTGTCAACCCAGGCGGCCGGTCCGGCCAGGACGGTGGGCAGGAACGGCAGCAACGCCTCGCTATTCTCCCAGCTGGACGAGTTCCACAGCAGCGAGGGGCTGTGGTCGACCGCGTAGTAGTTGATCTCCCCGGGCCCGACGGTGAACATCGGGTCGTCGAACCCGGTCGTGCGCGCCCACTCGAAGGCCATCCCCTCGTCGCAGGAGACGTCCACGATGAGGCTCCCGGGCCGGAACGCACCGAGGTCGTCCTCGCGGAGGTAGAGCAGTGGTGCGTTGGGGTCCTGCAGCGTGCAGTTGACGACGATGTCACTCTCGGCCAGGAAGGGCGCGAGTGGCACGCGACCCTCGTCGGTGATGACTTCGCTCAGGTACGGGCCGTCGTCGTGGTCGAACTGGATCATGCGGGCGGAGTGGATGGGCGCCGCGACCGCCGCGACCCGGCGGTTGGTGAGCACGCGCACGTCGTGGATCCCATGGGCGTTGAGCGCGGTCACGGCACCTCGGGCGGTCGCGCCGAAGCCGATGACCACGGCGGTCAGGCGACGGCCGTAGCTGCCGGTGGAACCGCAGAGTTCCAACGCGTGGATCACCGAGCTGTAGCCGGCGAGTTCATTGTTCTTGTGGAAGACGTGTAACCCGAAGCTACCGTCGGCGGCCCAGTGGTTCATCGCCTCGAAGGCGATCAACGTAAGTCGTTTGTCGATCGCGAGCTGCGTCAGCGCGGTGTCCTGGACGCAGTGCGGCCAGCCCCAGAGCGTCTGCCCGTCGCGGAGCTCCTGGACGTCCTCGAGCTGCGGTTTCGGCAGGAGGACGACGTCCGCCTGCGCGATGACCTCGGCGCGCGTCGCGAACGAGCGGACGTAGGGGGCGATCTCTTCGTCGGAGACGCCGAACCGGGCACCGTAGCCGTGCTCCACGACGATCCGAGACCGGAACTCCTCCGGGATGCGCTCGAAGTGCGCCGGGTGGATCGGCACGCGTCGTTCGTCAGGTTTCAGCGAGGTGCCGATCACCCCGAGGACGGCGTCGTGCTGCACGGTCGGTTCGGATGCTGCTGGCATGACTGCTCGTCCCGTTCACGGGAACCGAAGCGGCGCCGTGCTCCCGACCGTACAGGACGCGGGGCGCCGCCGACACGGGACAGGGAGCTGCCGACGCCCGGAAACACGACAACCCCGCACCGTGAGGTGCGGGGTTGTCGTTGCAGCTGGTGGACCCAAGGGGATTCGAACCCCTGACCCCCTCGATGCGAACGAGGTGCGCTACCGGACTGCGCCATGGGCCCAACTACTCGTCCAGGCTAGCAGAACCGGCGAGCCGTTTCGAACCGGCCGCGCTAGTCCTCGTAGGGGTTCGGGCCGTCGTCGACCGGCATGCTGCCGTCCTTCGGATTGGCGGCGATGAGGGCAGCGAGGTCGAGATCGCGGAACCAGCGGAGCCGCTGGCTCCGGGCACGCCGATAGTGCTCGTCGACGACCGGCTCGTCGAGGACCCGGTCGAGCTTCGCCTGGATGGCGCGCTCCAGGTCGCCCCACGCACGCTCACGAGCGGATTCCGCGATCGCCGCGACGAACTCCTCGTCCTTGCTCACCCGACGGAGTTCGGCGGCGAGCCCCGAGTACACCTCGCGGCGACGGGATAAGGCGCTCAGGTCACCCGCGCGGTAGTCGTGCTGGTGACGAGCACTCCCCCGCCGCTGGAACGCCGTCTGGCGCGCCTCCCGTGCGAGGTCGGCGTACTCCTCCTGCTCGTCAGCCATGCGACCCAGCTCGCGCCGGACCGCCGCCTGCGTCGCCTCGGCGTCGTAGGACGCGCCGTCGCGGAGTGCTCGCTCGATGATCCAGTTCGTGACCTCGACCACGGTCCAGGACCGCGCGATGAGGAGGCCCTCCTCGACCGCGTGCTCGACCGGCGGCGGAGCCACCTCAGGGGGCGCGACGTAGGGCTTCATCGGCTTCCGCCGGCTCTTCCGCCACACGCCCATGGTCACCTTTCGCGTTCCAGGGCGTCGACGAGAACCGAGCGACGAACCCCCTCCACGAGTCTATCCGTCGCCGGTGACCGGTTCATGAACGACCGGTCGGGCGCGTTCGGGGCTCAGCCCGCGGCGCGGCGACGCTGCAACAGGGTGGATCCGCCGGCGGCGATCTCGCCCTCGTCGATGACACCCATCGAGGCGAAACGGCTCGGCGCCGGCTGCGGTTCGACGCGCTCGGGCTGCGGAGCGGCGACGGGCTCCGGACGACGGACGATCGTCGGCACGACCGGCGCGAGACGCTCGGCGCGGGACGCGATGGCCTCCTGCATGGCCGCCTGGCGCAGGCGGTCGTAGGCGTCGGCCTTGGCCAGCTCGGCGGCAGCCGAGGAACCCTCGGAGAGGTGGAGCGGCTTCGGGATGGACGTCGGGGTCCACGTCTGCGCCTGCGACGCCGCCTTGACGGGCTCGTTGTACTCGAAGAGCGCCGACTCGACACGCCTGGTCGTGACCGCGACCGCCGGTACCGGCGCGACGGCACGGTGGGCGATGCGCGACATCCGAGAGAGCGCAGAGAGTGCGAGCAGACCGACGACCGTTGACGAGATACCGAGGACGAGACCGCCACCCGCGAGGAACGCGGTCACGCCGGAGCAGAACCCGATGATGGAGGCGACCAACACGGTGGTCGCGAGCAGCCTGGAGCGACGACGGCTTCGCGCGAGCTTCGCCGCTCGGGCGTTGCGCTGCACGGCACGGGCGGCGGCAGCGGCAGCACGACGAGCGTCCTCCGCGGCACGGGCGGCGGCTTCGGCCTGCAC
>NZ_JACYTW010000038.1:0-38156 GCF_014841395.1 Plantibacter sp. CFBP 13570
CCGGCGGCGGGGAGGTCGCGGAGCGCCGGCCCGACGTCGGCCAGCAGGTTGCGGGCCGGCCGCTCGGGCGTCGCGATGAGGACCAGATCGGCCTCGAGCACCCGGCCGTCGGTCAGGGCGACGTACCAGGGGGCTTTCGACGCACCTGCAGCCGCGGGACGCTCGCTCATCCGCGGGAAGCCGGCGTCGCCGAGGCCGACACCCGGTCCGTCCACGTCGATGTCGAACGGGTTCCGGGAGATCGCCGTGACGGCGACGCCGGTGATGAGCGTCGACCCCCACCGCTCGAGCTCCGCGGTCAAGCCGTCGACGAGGACGGTCATGCCACCGTCGAGGCCACCGACCGCGGCACCGGCGGGCGCGTTCTCCCGGAGGGCCGCGACGGCGAGGGACAGCGCCCCGGTGCGGGTCAACGCGGCGTTCAGCCCGGGAGCCGCGCGGTCGACGTCGAGGTCGTCCGGAGCGGCCGAGTAGACGCCCGAGGTGACCGGTGCGACGAGGAGGTCGTGGACGGCCGCGCCCATACGCTTCCGGACGAGCGCACCGAGGTTGTGCTCGGTGCCGATCGTGAGCGGCGGGCGGATGCGGTCGAGATAGGCGCGCAGGGCACCCTTCCAACCGATGACCCGACGGACGTCGTCGGCGAGGGGGTTCGTCGGGATGCCCAGCAGCCCCGCCTTGGGGAGCGGGACACTCCGCTGCGGCTGTCCGGGCTTGGCGACGTGCAACCAGGCCCCGGCCCGGTTGGGACGCACGACGCGGTCGGTCAGGCCCAGGTGCTCGATGAGCTCGGCGACCGAGCCACCGCGCGTCGCGAAGCTCTCGGCACCGACGTCGACGTGGAGACCTGCGACCTCGGCGGCCGCGAGCGCGCCACCGAACGACTCCTGCGCGTCGACGACCGTCACCGAGATGCCGACCTTGGCGCAGTCGACCGCGCCGACGAGTCCGGCCACACCACCGCCGATGACGACGAGACGCTTCGGCTCGAGACTCATGCGGGCTGCCAATCGTGGGCGAGGGCGACAATGCGAGTCAGGACGTCCGGGTCGGTCTCGGGCGGGACACCGTGGCCGAGGTTGAGGACGTGCGACGGCGCCGCCGTCCCGCGCTGGAGGATGTCGAGGACGTGCGCCTCGAGGACCGGCCATGGGGCGGCGAGCAGTGCCGGGTCGATGTTGCCCTGCACGGGGACGCCGCCACCGAGACGTCGGATGCCCTCGTCGAGCGCCAGCCGGTAGTCGATCCCGACCACGTCGGCGCCGACCCGGTGCATCGCACCGAGCAGTTCACCGGTCCCGACGCCGAAGTGCACCTTCGGGACGGGGAGGTCGGCGACGTGCGCGAGCGCGGCCCGGGAGGCCGGGGCGACGTGACGCTCGTAGTCCTCGAGGGAGAGTGCCCCCGCCCACGAGTCGAAGAGCTGCGCGGCCGACGCGCCGGCGAGCACCTGGGCGCGGAGGAAGCGACCGGTGACGTCCGCGCACCAGGCCATGAGCTTCGCCCACGACGCCGGGTCGGCGTGCATGAGGGTGCGGGCGGCGAGGTGGTCCTTCGATGGTCCGCCCTCGACGAGGTAGGCGGCGAGTGTGAACGGCGCACCCGCGAAGCCGATGAGCGGCGTGCGGCCGTCGCCGATCCCCGCGAGCCCGGCGACGGTGAGCGCGACGCCCTCGCGGATCGGCGCAAGCGTGTCGTCGAGGACGGCCGGGTCGAGCGCGACGAGCGCGTCGACCTCGGCGGCCGTCCGAACGGCGGAACCCATGACGGGACCACGGCCCGGCACGATCTCGACCGCGACCCCGGCCTGCTTGAGCGGCACCACGATGTCGCTGAAGAAGATGGCCGCGTCCGTCCCGTGCCGTCGGATGGGCTGGAGGGTGATCTCGCTCGCCATCGCCGGGTCGAGGCAGGCGTCGAGCATGGCCGTCCCGATCCGCAACTCGCGATACTCGGGCAGCGACCGGCCGGCCTGACGCATGAACCAGACGGGCGTCCGCTCGGGGCGGGTGCCGCGGTACGCGGTGATGAGCGGCGACGACTGGGTCACGCCGGTGACGAGGGGGTGTTCGGGTGGGAGACTCACCCCTCCATCCTCCCATTCCCGCGCTGAGCGCGGCATGGGCGAAGCCCCGCGATGCGCGGCCCTGCCGGTGCGGACCGTCCGGCGACGGCCCGCACCGGAGTCCGACCGTGGTTCAGAGCCGGTGCGACACGCTGCACGAGTGGTCGTAGCCGACCGACTCGTCGAAGGTGAACTCCACCGTCGCCACGAGATCGTCGATGGACGGCGACGCGGAGAGGTCCTGCCAGATCCCGAGCGAGTGCCACTGGCCGTCCTGCTTCATCGAGTCGGGCGAGTGGATCCACCGCGTCGCCCCGCCGTTCTGCGACAGGCCGAGGTCGATGTTCGCCTGATCGCCAAAGGGCGCACCGCCGGCGGTGATCCGGTACTCCTCCAGCGAGACGGTCGTCTTGCCCGAGGCGTCGCTCCCGTTCCAGACCAGGTGGACCTCGCCGGTCGCATGGAACAGACCACCCGTGTACGTGCAGGTGACCACGACATCGCCTCCCCGTGGGTACGAGGCCGGGGCAGGGGCCGCACCCATGAGCCCGGGCGTGACCATCGCTGCCGCGGCGGCGAGCGTGACGACTCTCCTGAAGTGCTGCATAACGTTCTCCTTCGATCGTTGTGTTCCGTTCGGTCGAACGGCTTGATTCGTAGTATTGCATCTGACATTTCATATGTCAGTACCCGACTGGTGGTGAGGGTGCCCTGAGCGACATCCCGGGAGCCCGACAGCGCCGCTCGGGTAGACTCATCGGGTGCTCATGTGTGTGACGGCGAGCCATAAGAACGCCACCTTCGACCTCCTCGAACGACTCTCAGTCGGTGCCGAGGGCGTTGCCGCGCGCCTGGTCGAGCACCACGAGTGCGTCTCGGGTGCCGTCGTCGTGGCCACCTGCAACCGGTTCGAGGCGTACATCGACCTCGACGAGCCCGTCACCGCCGCCGCATCCGTCGCCTTCGAGGCCGCTGCGGAGGCCGTCAGCGAGACCACCGGCATCCCCGCCGAGCAGCTGCGGGAGGTGTTCGACCTCAGCGTCGGCACCGCGGCAGCCGAGCACCTCTTCGCCGTGTCGGCCGGACTCGAGTCCGTCGTCGTCGGCGAGGGCGAGATCGCCGGCCAGGTGCGGCGCTCCCTCGAGGCCGCTCGCGCGGGTGGCACCACCAGCTCCGAACTGGAGCGCCTGTTCCAGCGCGCGTCCCAGACCTCCCGCGGCATCAAGAACCGCACGCCGCTCGGGCGTGCCGGGCGCTCCATCGTGCGTCTCGCCCTCGACCTCGCGGAGAGCCGTATCGACGACTGGGCCACGCAACGCGTCTTGCTCGTCGGCACCGGTGCGTACGCCGGCGCGAGCCTCGCCGCCCTCCGCGACCGCGGCGTCACCGACGTCCTCGTGTACTCGCCGTCCGGCCGCGCCGAGAAGTTCGCGCGCTCGCACGAGATCGGCTGGATCGGACACGACGACCTCGCCCGCACCACCGGCGAGGTCGACATCATCGTCACCTGCACCACCGCCGAGGGCCACGTGGTCGACGCCGAACTGCTCCGCGCGGGTCGCACGGCCGTCGCCGCCGACCACCGTGCGCGAGCCGCGGCTGCCACGGACGCACCGACGCTCTCGCTGGTCACCGCGGCCGACGCACCGGCCGCACCCGAGCCCACCGGGGTCTCCGCACTCGTCCACGACGTCATCACCGAAGCCGCCGCCGAGTGCCCCGTGCCGCACGCCTCGGCCCAGCTCGTCATCGACCTCGGCCTGCCGCGCAACGTCGACCCCGACGTCTCCACCGTTTCCGGCGTCGTCCTGCTCGACCTCGAGACCATCCGCATCCACGCGCCGCTCGAGGAGCTGCAGGCCACCGAGGTCGCGCGCTCCATCGTCAGCCGCGCCGCGCAGAAGTTCGCCGCGGTCGGCGAGGAGCGAAGCCTCGAGCCCGCCGTCGTCGCACTCCGCAGCCACGTGCACGCGCTCGTCGAGGCCGAGGTCGCCCGTGCGACCGCTCGTGGCGACGACGACGGGTCGACCGCCCGCGCACTGCGTCACCTCGCCGGAGTGCTGCTGCACGAACCGACGGTGCGGGCACGGAACCTCGCCCGCAACGGCGAGCAGGCCGCGTACACGACGGCGCTGCAGACGCTCTTCGGTATCGAGGTTCCCCAGGCACCGGCGGTCGTCGCACCGGTAGCCGACACCGACTCGGCCGCTTCCGCCTCCTAGGCTTCCGACGGCAAACTGGCGTCGGGCAGCCCGGTCGCCGAGCCGACCCTGGTCACCGAGCCTGTCGAGGTGCGCGCGAAAACGCGACCCGACCATGGACGTTCCCCGTGGGCCCTTCGACACTTCGACAGGCTCAGTGCGGCGCAGCTCAGGGACCGGAGGAGGGACACCGCTCAGGGACCGGGGCGGGAAGGGCGCTGGGACGACGAACGGGCACCGGCGCGATGCCGATGCCCGTCATGATCCGCCTGCGGAGCAGGCCGTGGATCAGTAGTCGTAGTTGTAGTCGTACGAGCTCGCGCCGGCGATCGCGCCTGCGATGATCAGGAAGTAGAAGATGATCACGATGATGCCGGCGAGGACCGACACGCCGCTCACGATGGTGCCGGCGAGGGCCAGGCCACGGCCCTGCTCGCCGGTGCGCTTGATCTGACCGAGCGCGATGATGCCGAGCACGAGGCCGACGACGCCGAACCCGACGAACGGGGCGATGAGCGAGATGATCGCCATGACGTTCGTCTTCGGGCCGGTCGGCTGCGCGTAGCCGTACGGCGCCTGAGGCTGTCCGTACGGAGCGGCGGGCTGGCCGTAGGGGTTCTGCTGCTGCCCGTAGGGTGCCTGCGGCTGGCCGTAGGGGTTCTGCTGCTCGCCGTAGGGAGCCTGCGGCTGACCGTACTTCGGCTGCTCGCCGTACTGCGGAGCCTGCTGGCCCGGCTGCTCACCGTAGGGCGAGGGCTGGCCGTACTGCGGAGCCTGTTCCCCGTACTGCGGAGCCGGCGGAACCTGCGATTCGCCGTAGGCCGGCTGCTGGGGGTTCTGGCTCTGACCGTATGGGTCGTTCGGCTGGCCGGAGTTCGGATCAGTCATGAAGGTGCACCTCGCGCATAGGGGTTCGACGAACGGACTCATGCTTGCAGCGTGCCGTCGCCTTGTCAACACAGGGTAACCCGCGATCCCTGATGTTCACTGGGCTCGCGCGGTGCGCACCGGAGGCGGTGGCAAGATGGACGAGGGGGTGCGGATGGACGAGGAGTCGGTGGCGGAAGCCGAGGACGTCGCGCTCGCCGACGCCCCGCCGGTCGCGGAGCGACCCGGCGCGCTGACCATCGCCGGGATCGTCGCCGTCGACTGGGTCCACTCGGTCGTCTGGCACACGCGGGCCTTCTTCAGCGGCCGCATCCCGAAGGAGTACGCCCGCGGCGACGCGAGCAGACCGGTCGTCGTCCTCATCCCCGGTGTGTACGAGACCTGGGCGTTCCTGAAGCCGGTCGCAGACCGCCTGAACGCCGACGGCTACCGGATCCGCATCGCCCGCGGTCTCGGGTACAACCGCAAGCCCATCCGCGATACGGCGGCCCGCTTCGCCCGCGCGCTCGGACGGCTGCCGAAGCCCGCCGCCGGGTGCGTCATCGTCGCGCACAGTAAGGGAGGACTCGTCGGGAAGGAGCTGCTCCTCACGGAACGCGAGCGGCTGGGCCTGCTCGGGGTCGTCGCGATCTGCTCGCCGTTCTCCGGGTCGGTGCTCGCGAAGTACGTGGTCGACCCGAGCCTCCGCGCGTTCCTCCCGACGAACGAGACCATCGTCGCGCTCGGCGCCCCGCACGACGTCAACGCCGACATCGTCTCGATCTACAGCACCTTCGACCCGCACGTGCCGTCCAGCAGCGCGCTGCCCGGAGCGACGAACGTACTCCTCCCGGTGCCCGGTCACTTCGTGATCCTCAGCACGGACGAGCTCAAGGACGCCGTGGAACTCGCCGTCGACAGGTTCGCCGATCGGGTACGGCCCGCACTCGACACCGAGAACCCGGCCGACCGGTGAGCCGCGCACCCGAGAGCTCTCGCAGCGCGCTCCCCGACATCCTCGTGTCCGCGGTCGCGATCGTCCGCGGACGGCGGGTGCTCATGGTGACGGCTCGCAGCCGCGACGTCCTCTACATGCCGGGCGGGAAGATCGACGCGGGCGAGACGCCGGCCGAGGCCGCCGTCCGGGAGGCACGCGAGGAGGTCGCGGTCGAGATCGATCCGGCACGGGTGTCGCCGTTGTTCACGGTGGTCACGCAGGCGCACGGCGAGCCCGACGGCCGGCTCGTGCGGATGCACGTCTTCGCGGCCGAGACGGACGAGACACCGACGCCCTCCGCCGAGGTGAGCGCGGTCCACTGGGTGGGCACGGAGTCACTCGACCGCTGCCCACCCGCGGGGCGTGAGGTGCTCGAGCGCCTGGCGGCGGCGGGGCTCATCGACTGAGTGGCGGGTGGGGTCCGGTCCCCGAGCCTGTCCAAGGGTGAAAGCCTCAGCACCGGGCTGCCCTTCGACAAGCTCAGGGGCCGATGAACAACTGGGACCGGACAGCCCACGAGTCAGCCACCCCGGTCACTGAGCCTGTCGAAGTGCCCACGGACACGCCCTTCGACAAGCTCAGGGACCGGCGGAGGTGAGCCCTTCGACAGGCTCTGGGACCGGAGGAGCGCGACCGGCTCAGTGCACGTACTCGAGGAGGTCCTGGCCGAGGATCCGGACGGCGTCGACCACGCCGAGGCGGGTGCCGAGCTCCGTGTCGTCGTAGCTCGTGCACACGGCGTAGCTCACGGCGCCGTTCGGGCCGCGGAGGATACCCGCCTCGGCTCGCACGCCGACCCCGGAACCGGTCTTGTTGAAGAGCTGGATGCCGTGGTCGGGCTCACGGTGGGCCAACGGGTCGAGCCCGAAGCCCGAGGCGACGAGCGAGAGGTCGGTGTTGAGCGACAACCAGGCCAGGACCCGGCGGCTCGTGGTCGCGTCGACGATCTCGCCCGTCGCGAGTGCCTGGAACAGCCAGGCGAGTTCGCGGGCGGACCCGACGGAGAGCTGCGGTGCGTTGTCGGGGCCGCGGTGGTCGCGGACGATGTCGAGGAGGGCCGTGCGCTTCAGCCCGATCTCCTCGGCACGGTGGCGGACGGCGTCGAGACCGATGTGGCGGAGCAGGACGTTCGTGGCGAGGTTGTCGCTCGTCGCGCCGACGAGGGCAGCGAGGTCGGCGACCGGGAGAGACGGCGCTTGGAGGTGCTGCCAGATCCCGGAGTCGGCGACGGCGTCGAGTGGTTCGCGGTCGAGGATGGTGAGGCCGCTGAAGTCGGCGTCGCCGAGGCGGGCCGCGACCTCGATGAGGAGGAGGACCTTGCCGATCGAGGCGGTGGGCACGACGACGTGGTCGTCGGCCGACATGAGCATCTCGCCGGTGGTGATGTCGTTGATCCGGAGGCTGACCTGCGCGCCCGACGCGGCCAGCTCGCCGAGGGCGCTGAACCCGCGGGTGAAGGGTTCGATCTGGGCGGAGGCACGGTGGCGCCCTCGACGCGCATCGCGCGAACGGCGACGATCCGACTCGTGCACTCGTGAAGCCACGGCTGACCGAACTCCTCTGCTCCAGATGGTGATCCCGACGATCCTGCGGGTGTGGACCAGCCCCGGTCAGCCCACTCGACGGGCGTCCGACGACCCGCGCAGCGGGCCTCCGGATGTGCCGTCCACGGTATCGTAAGCGCCCTTCGCGCTGGCTGCGAATCTGGGCCTGGGAACGTCGTTCCCGGGCGCGTCGGTCCGACATCCGTCGCTTCCATCGCCCGCGAATCCGGTCGGTCCACCGCCCGGATCCCGCAGGTTTCAGCTCGTGATCAGCCGCGGGCGCGGGCTGGGAACTGGGTCGCGAACTTGCCACCGCTGACGTCGATCAGCGCACCGGTGACGTAGCCCGCCTGGTCGCTCGCGAGGAACCGTACGATGTTCGCGACGTCCTCCGGTTCCTCCCATCGGCGCACCGAGAGCGTGTCGAGGAGTTCGTCCTGCTGTGCCGTCGGGAGATCGGCGAAGCCGTTCATCGCCGTCGGCACCATGCCGGGTGCGTAGGCGTTCACCGTGATGCCCCACGGCCCCAGCTCGCTCGCGAGGACCCTGGTCAACTGGACCACCGCGGACTTGGACGCCGCGTAGGCCGCGCTGCCGACGCTCGGGATGACGGCGGCGAAGCTCGCGGCGTTGATGATGCGGCCGGAACGCTGTCCCTTGAGATACGGGATGACCGCCTTCGACACCCGGAAGACGCCGCCGACGTTGACGTCGAAGCACCTGGTCCACGCGGCGTCGCTCGTCTCCTCGAGCAGTGACTGCACGTTGATCCCGGCGTTGTTCACGAGGACGTCGATCCCTCCGAGCCCGGTGGCAGCCGCCGCGACCGCGCTCGACACCGAGTCCTCGGATCGCACGTCACACGTGATGGCGACGAGGTCGCCGTGGTGGGACGCCACGAGCGCGTCGAGGGAGGAGACGTCGAGGTCGAGCACCGCGACGCGGGACCCCTCGGCGAGGAAGGACTCCACGAGGGCGAGCCCGATCCCTCGAGCACCTCCGGTCACGATCACCCGTCGGTCCGTCAGGTCCAGCAGCATCGGTGTCTCCCGTCGTCCGAGCGCATCCGTCGACGCGTCGACCCGGTGTCGACGGCCGCGTACGCACCAGGCGAGTAAAACATACTTATGGTCGGCCAGCTCGCTACACTGGCGCCATGACGGATCGAGTGCTCTGGGTGACGGGTGGCGGCAGCGGTATGGGACAGGCCGTGGCGGTGTCGGCCGCCGAGGCGGGATGGCGCGTCGCCGTGACGGGGCGACGCCGCGAGGCGCTCCTCGAGACCGTCGGAGCCGTCACCTCCGCGGGCGGTGTGGCCGTCGCCGCGGAGGCCGACGCGACGGACCCCGCTTCGCTCGCCCGAGCCCACGAACGCGTCGTCGCCGAGCTCGGCCCGGTCGACGACCTCGTCACCGCGGCGGGCCTGAACGCGCCTCGGCGCCGGTGGGACGACCAGTCAATGACGGAGTTCGCCGCGATCGTCGACACCAACCTCACCTCGGTCGCCCGGACGATCGACCTCGCGCTGCCCACCATCCGCGACGCCCAGGGACGGATCATCGTCATCTCCTCCTTCGCCGGCTGGCGCTTCGCGACGAAGGGTGGCGTGGCCTACAGCGCGAGCAAGACCGCGCTCGCCTCGCTCTGCGCGACCCTCAACGAGGAGGAGGGGGCCCACGGCGTCGGCGCCACCCACCTCTGCCCGGGCGACGTCGACACCCCGTTCCTCTCCATGCGGCCGCAGGTGCCGGACGCGTCGGCGCGCGAGACGATGCTCACGCCCGAGGACATCGGCCGCGCCGTTCGGTTCATCCTCGACGGCCCGCCGCACGTGCGCATCGACGAGCTCGTGATCTCCCCCACCCGTCCGTCCGCACGGGCGTGAGCCGCTCACCGGGGGCGTCGGCCTTCGAACGGACGCTCGACCGGATCGGTACCGACATCGTCGACGGCGGACTACCCGCCGGCAGGGTGTGCACGGTGGACGAGCTGGTCGCCATGGCAGGACATTCCCGCTCGGTGGTCCGGGAGGCGACCCGCGTGCTCTCCGGCATGGGACTCCTCGCCAGCAAGGCGCACGTCGGCCACACCGTGCAGCCGTCGTCGAGCTGGGACTGGTTGCAGCCTCGGGTGCTCCGCTGGGCGCTGGCGAGCGGACGACGGGAGTCCACCATCCTGGCGATCCGCGAACTCCGCACTGCGACCGAGCCGGAGTCGGCGCGGCTCGCGGCCGAGCGACGCAGCGACGAGGACGCCCGTGAGCTCCGCGTGACGAGTGAGGCGCTCCGCGCGGCTGCGGTTCGCCAGGATCCGATCGCGTTCCTCGAGGCCGACCTCCTGCTGCATCGCCTCATCCGGCGCGCGGCGGCGAACCCGATCCTCGACCGGGTCGGCGACGCCGTCGACGAGGCACTCCGGGATCGTGTGGACCAGCTGCCCAGTGACGGCATCGACCACCACGACGCGGCGTTGCACACGGACCTCGCGTCGGCGATCGAGGCGCAGGACGGCGAGCGGGCCGCCGCGACGATGCGCGTGATTATCCTCCGCACGGCCTGACGACGGCGGCGCCCGACCGCCATCCACACACACGGTTCTCGCAGCTTCGTGAAACACGTCCGTCACGCAGGTAACGACCGTGTTGCAGTGCTGGAAAATATTTGCAAGCTTCCTGTACTTATTGAATACTGTTTCCACACCCACTGAAAACAGCAGGGATCGACCGCGGTTTCCCGGTCACTCCGGATCCCGGGCCAACGACGGCCCGGACTCCCGATCCCAGAATCGAGGAGCAGCACCATGCGCAAGCGCACCCTTCCGCTGGCCGTCCTCGCCACCGCGGCACTCGGCCTCACCGCCTGTGCCGGTGGCGGTTCCGGCTCAGGCGACGTCTCGGCAGACGGCCAGACGCTCACCGTCTGGATCATGCAGGGCACCAACCCCGACTCCGAGGCCTTCTTCAAGGAGGTCGGCTCGGCCTTCAAGAAGGAGACCGGCGCCACCCTCAAGGTCGAGTACGTGCAGTGGGCCGACGCCCACGACCGCTTCGTGACGTCGATCGCCGGGAACACCACCCCCGACGTCGCCGAGACGGGCACCACCTGGACGGCCGAGTTCGCCGACGCCGGCGCCCTCGCCCCCATCGGCGACTACGTCGACAAGGCCGGCCTGAAGGACGACCTCGTCCAGGGCCTCGCCGACTCCGGCACCTACGACGGCGAGCTCTACGGCATGCCGTGGTACGCCGGCGTCCGCTCGATCGTCTACCGCACCGACGTCTTCGAGGAGCTCGGCCTCAAGGCGCCGACCACCTGGCAGGAGATCATCGACGCCGGCACCGCGATCAAGGCCGCCAAGCCCGACATGATCCCGTTCCCCGTCCCCGGCGACGCCGAGTTCACGGCCTACCCCTGGGTCTGGGGCGCCGGCGGCGAGGTCTCCGAGCTCGACGGCGACACCTGGAAGTCGGGTCTCGCGAGCGACGACTCGCGCAAGGGCATCCAGTTCTGGACCGACCTGGCCACCAAGTACGACCTCTCCTCCTCAGGTGCCACCACCTGGAAGGAGACCGACGTCCTCGACAACTTCGTGCAGGACAAGGTCGCCATGGCGATCATGGGCTCCTGGACCCCGGCGACGATCGTCCAGAAGAACCCGGAGCTCGAGGGCAAGTTCGCCGCCATCCCGATCCCGGGTGAAGACGGCGGCATGTCACCCTCCGTGCTCGGTGGTTCGCACCTCAGCATGTTCAACACCTCGAAGAACAAGGACCTCGCGTTCCAGTTCATCGAGATGATGACCACCGGCAAGTTCGCCTCCGAGTGGGCCGAGCAGACCGGGTACTTCCCCGGCCAGACCTCGCTCCTCAGTGACTCGACCGAGAGCGACGACCCGCTGGTGAAGCCCTTCGCCGAGCAGTTCGTCGACGGCGGCGCTTCCCTCCCCGTGACCCCGAAGTTCGGTGCGGTGCAGGCGAAGAAGACCACCAACGCGATGATCCAGGCCATCCTCTCCGGAAGCAAGTCGGTCGACCAGGCGACGACCGATGCCGCCAAGGAGATGGACGACATCATGAACGGCAAGTAGCCGATCGTGTCGACCCTCACCCCGCCCACGGTCACCCGCGAAGCCCCCGCTTCGCGGGTGGCCGGGGGCCCCTCCCCCAAGCGGCTGCGCCTGCTGATGCGCACCCGCCCCTGGCTGCTGCTCGCGCCGGCGCTCCTCATCCTCGCCGTGCTCCTCCTCTGGCCGCTCATCCGCGTCGTCCTGTTCTCCCTGCAGGACTACGGCCTGCGCGAGATCGTCAGCGGTGACACCAACTTCAACGGCGGCGCGAACTACGCCGAGGTCTTCGCCGACCCGACCCTCTGGACCGTCGTCCTCCCGAACACCGTCTTCTTCGCCGCGGCCGCCGTCATCGGCACGGTCGTCCTCGGCACCCTCGTCGCCCTGCTCATGGCGAACCTCGGCTCCTTCTGGCGCACCATCGTCGGCAGCGCCATCATGGTCGCCTGGGCGATGCCAGCCGTCACCGGCACCTACGTGTGGGTCTGGATCTTCGACGCCGACCGCGGCATCGTCAACCAGACGCTCATGGGGCTCGGGCTCATGGACGAGCCCTTCAACTGGTTCACGAACCAGTTCACGTTCTACGGCATCGCGCTCCTGAACGTGATCCACCACGGCTTCCCGTTCGTGGCCATCACCGTCCTCGCCGGCCTACTCGGCGTGTCCAAGGAGATGCTGGAAGCCGCCGAGATGGACGGGGCGGGCGCGTTCCGTCGCTTCTTCCAGATCACCTTCCCGTCGCTGCGCCAGGTGTTCTCGGTCGTGATCATCCTGTCGACCATCTGGGACTTCAAGGTGTTCGCGCAGATCTACCTCATGCCTGGTGGTTCCGGCTCGAACCGCGAGGTGTTGAACCTCGGCGTGTGGTCGTACGTGGAGTCCTTCGGGCAGAACCGCTACGGCTTCGGCTCCGCGATCGCGGTGCTGTTGACGCTCGTCCTGCTCGGCATCACGATCGTCTACATCCGCGCCCTCATGAAGGAGGACGAACTGTGACCACCCACGCTCCCGCCCCCACCGCCGCCCGTCGACCGGCTGAGGGACCGGGCACCGACCGGTCCGCCAAGCCGCAGGTCCCGATGCACCGGAAGGCGAGCGGTCGGAAGATCCGCTCGAACACCGTCAAGGCGATCCTCGTCACTCTCCTGCTCGTGTTCACGCTGTTCCCGGCGTACTGGATGCTGTCGAGCGCGTTCGACGCACAGGCGTCGAGTGGCGGCCAGTCCTTCTTCCCGAAGGAGCTGTCGTTCACGAACTTCGAGTCGGTGCTGACCGACGGCGGGTTCGCGGTCTTCCTCCGTAACTCCGCGATCGTCGCCGGTGCGACGGTGCTCATCTCCGCCGCCGTCGCGCTCCTGGCGTCGGTCGCGGTCGCCCGTTTCCGGTTCAAGTTCCGCACCGCGGTGCTGCTCATGATCCTCGTCGTGCAGATGGTGCCGCTCGAGGCGCTCGTGATCCCGCTGTTCGTGCAGATCCGCGACCTGCAGCTGCTCAACACGCTGCTCGGGCTCATCATCGTGTACGTCGCGCTCGCACTGCCGTTCGGCATCTGGATGCTGCGCGGCTTCGTCGCGGCAGTGCCGGTGGAGCTCGAAGAGGCGGCGTTCCTCGACGGTGCCAGCTGGTGGCGGATGTTCCGCTCGATCATGCTCCCGCTCGTGGCCCCCGGCCTCGTCGCGACGAGCGTGTTCAGCTTCATCACGGCCTGGAACGAGTTCATCTTCGCGATGACCCTGCTCGGCGGCTCGACGGAGAACTACACGGTGGCCATCGGCCTCAAGCAGTTCTTCGGCCTGAACTCCAACGACTGGGGTTCGGTCATGGCGGCGTCGACGATCATCACGATCCCGGTCATGATCTTCTTCATCCTCGTGCAGCGCCGCCTCTCCGGCGGTCTGGTGTCCGGAGCGGTGAAGGGATGATCGACCCCGACGTCGCGCGGCTCGTCCGGGGCGTCCTCTGGCCGGGCTTCCTCGGCCGGACCGCCCCGGACTGGCTGCTGCGCGAGCTGGACGGCGGCCTCGCGGGCGTCGTGTACTTCGGGCAGAACCTCTCCTCGGACCCGGCGGAGGTCGCGGCGCTGTCGGCCGAACTCCGCGACCACCGGCCCGAGATCCTCATCGGCGTCGACGAGGAGGGCGGCAACGTCTCGCGCCTCGAGGCGCAGACGGGCTCGACCCTGCCCGGGCATGCGCAGCTCGGTGCACTCGACGACGTCGAGACGACGCGCGCGGTGGGTGCGGCACTCGCCGAGCGGCTCCACGCCGCCGGGGCGAACGTCGCCCTCGCGCCCGTCGCCGACGTGAACACGAACCCTGCGAACCCGGTCATCGGGGTGCGCTCGTTCGGCCCCACCGCCGACCTCGTCTCCCGCCACGTCGCCGCGATGGTCGACGGATTACAGGCCGGCGGAGTCGCCGCGTGCGTCAAGCACTACCCCGGCCACGGCGACACGGCGAGCGACTCGCACCTGGATCTGCCCCGCATCGACCTGGACCTGGCGGAGCTCGAAGCCGAGCACCTGCCACCGTTCGACGCAGCGATCGCCGCCGGCGTCGCGAGTGTCATGACCGCCCACATCGTCGTCCCGGCGTTCGGCGACGCCCCGGCCACGCTCAACCCGATCCCGCTCCGCCGGCTGCGCGAGAGCGGCTTCGACGGCGTGATCATCTCCGATGCGCTCGACATGGCCGCCATCCGTTCGACCACGGGCTCCGGACGCGGGGCGGTCCTCGCCCTCGAGGCCGGCGTCGACCTGCTCTGCATCGGCAACCCGTCCAACCTCGGGCCGAAGCAGGGTGCGACGACCGACGAGGACGACTACCTCGAGGTGTTCGAGGCGGTCTGTGCCGCCGTCGCCGACGGCGAGCTCGATCGAGCGATCGTCGAGCGCGCGGCCGCCCGGGTGGCGTGGCTCGCGCGGTCCGTCAGCCCTTCGACCGGCTCAGGGACCGGGGAATCAGTCCCCGAGCAGTCCCCGGCCCCCGAGCGGTCCACGGTCCCTGAGCGGTCCACGGTCCCTGAGCTTGTCGAAGGGCGCTTCTCCGACGCCATCCGCCGGGTCGTCCGCGTCCGGGGCGAGGTCGCGATCACCGCGTCGGCGATCACCCTCGTCGACCTCCGCGACCGACCGACGTTCGCCGTCGCCTCGGCCCACGATCCGTTCGCCGAGTCGCTCGCCGAACGGTTCGACGTCACCCGGCTCGCTGCCGGCCCGAGCCTCCGGACACCGGGCCCAGACACCGAGGCCCCCGCCTCCGACGAGCTGACCCTCCTGCTCGAGACGATCCCCGCCGACGACGGGGTCGTCCTCCTCGCGGACCGCCTCGGCCACGACACCCCGCAGCGGCTCGCGGTGGACCGCGTCGCGCTGGTCCGCCCGGACGCCGTCGTCGTGAGCGTCGGACTACCGCTCTCCGAGGACGCCGTCCTCCCCCTGCCGGTGATCGACACGCTCGCGGCCTCCCTGGCATCCGCCGACCGGGTCACCGAACTCCTCGCCGCGGCCTCCTCCGCGGCGCCGACGCACCATCTGCACGACCAGCACCACCGGAACGGATCATGAACCACCTCGCAGCACCCGTCCTCGCCATTGATCTCGGGAAGACCTCCTGTCGCGCCCGCATCACGAGCGGATCCGGCGACGACCTGACCATCCTCGCGGAGGCCCGCGGCCACGGTGCACCGGGCCTCGCCGACCACGAGGGTGCGGAGCTGTCCGCCCGCGCGGTCCTCGAGACGGTCGCGCACCTCCCGGCCGACCTCCTCGCCGAGGTGCAGCACGTCGGGATCGGCGCCGCCGGGGTGGAGGCGGCACCGCACGAGGTCGCCGCGTTCACCGCCGAACTGCGTCTGGCGCTCGGAGCGACGATCGCCGTGGTCAACGACGCTCTGGCAGCCCACGCCGGTGCGTTCGCCGGTGGTCCCGGCACGGTGCTCATCGCCGGCACCGGATCCGTCGTGTTCGACGTCGACGCCGACGGCTCCGTGAAGCAGATCGACGGTTGGGGTCCCTGGCTCGGAGACGAGGGCAGTGGTCGGTGGATCGGGCAGCAGGGCCTCGAGGCCTGCATGCGCGCCTTCGACGGCCGCGGCCCCGCCACCACTTTGCTCGCCGACGCCGAGGCACTCATCGGGTCCATCCCCGCGCTCCCCCGCTGGGTCTCCAGCACCGGAGCCCCGGCCCGCCAACTCGGCACCTTCGCGCCCACGGTCATCACGCGCGCCGAGGAGGGCGACGCCGTCGCCGCAGACATCGTCGACGCCGCCTGCGCCCATCTCGCCGTGAGCGCCGCCGCTGCCGGCACGGGCGCCGTGTGCGTCGTCGGCGGGATCGCCTCCCACCCCTACGTCGCCGCACATCTCGCGACGGCCATGCACGAGGTCGGCGTCGACCTCGTCGCACCCCGCGGTGACGCGCTCGACGGAGCCAGACTCGTCGCGCTCGACACCGCGATCTCCTACGACGGAAGGGTCGTGCGCGACGATGTCCACGCAGCCTGAGAGCGCCTCACCACCGGTCCCTGAGCCTGTCGAAGGGCCTGGGCCGATCACCGCAGGGCTGACCTCCGACCGCGACACCATCCGCGCGGAGCTCGCCACCCTCTCGACGGAGCAGGTGAACGAGCGACACCCCGACCTCGACGCCCTCTCCACGCGGGAACTCGTCGCCGCGATGAACGAGGACAACCGTTCCGTCCCCGACGCCATCGCGGCCGTCGAACCCGAGATCGCCGAGGCCGTCGAAGCGATCGTCGAGCGCCTCCGCAGGGGCGGACGACTCGTCTACCTGGGCGCCGGGACCGCTGGACGGATGGGCATCCTCGACGCGAGTGAGGCCCCACCCACGTTCGGGACCGACCCCGGCCTCATCGTCGGACTCATCGCGGGTGGTCCGGGCGCCATCCAGCAGGCGGTGGAGAACGCCGAGGACCGCGACGATCTCGGTCGTGCGGATCTGGAATCGCTGCCGATCACCGCGGACGACGCCGTCGTGGGTGTCTCCGCATCCGGTCGCACGCCCTACGTCCTGGGCGCCCTCGAGTACGCGCGCTCGATCGGTGCGATCACCATCGGCCTGTCGTGCAATGCCGGCTCCCCGCTCGCCCGGGACGCGGACATCGGCATCGAGGCGGTCGTCGGTCCGGAGCTCCTCACGGGATCGACCCGGCTGAAGGCGGGGACGGCGCAGAAGCTCGTGCTCAACATGCTGTCGACGATCACGATGGTGCGGCTCGGGAAGACGTACCGGAACCTCATGGTCGACCTCCTCACCACGAACGAGAAGCTCCGGGCGCGGGCGGAACGCACGGTGATGTTGGCGACCGACGTCGACGCCGCCACGGCCGCGAAGACGCTCGCATCCGTGGACGGCTGGGTGAAGGCCGCTATCCTCGTCCTCGTGACCGGCATCGCCGCAGATGAAGCAGTCGCCCGCCTCCGTGGTGGCGACGGCTCCCTCAGCGCGGCCATCGCAGCGCACGCCGTCGAAGACCCGACGGGGGCCGCACCGGATGTCCACTGACGCGCTGCTCGTGCTCCGCCAGGCGATCCCTCGCCTGAGCGCCGCCGAGACGCGCGTCGCCGAGACCATCATCGGCACCCCCTCGCTCGTCGTCGAGTTGACCATCACCGAACTCGCGAAGGCGTGCGGCACCTCGCAGGCGACCGTCGCGCGGTTCTGTCAGACCATCGGGTACACCGGCTACCGGGAGTTCCGGGTGGCCGTCGCGACCTCGACGAGTCGCGAGCAGGCGGAGCGTGACCGGTTCGAGGTCGACGACGCCGACATCGACCCGGACGACTCGGTCGAAACGGTCGTCGCGAAGGTCGCCTACCAGGAGGTGCAAGCGATCGAGCTCACCGCCCGCTCGCTCGACCGCGACGCCCTGGACGCGGTCGTCGACGCACTGCTCACCGCCCCACGGATCGACATCATCGGCTTCGGGTCCTCGAACCTCACGGCACAGGACCTCCACCAGAAGCTCTACCGGATCGGCATGCCGGCCAACACCTTCGTCGACGCCCACCTCGCACTGCCCTCGGCCGCCCTCCTCGGGCCGGGTGGCGTCGCCATCGGCATCTCGCACTCCGGGCTCACGGTCGAGACCGAGCAGGCGATGCAGCTCGCGCGGGCCGCCGGCGCGACGACCGTGTGCATCACCAACTTCCCCGACTCCCCCATCGCCGGCCGCTGCGACCTCGTCCTCGCGACGCAGGCGAGGGAGAGCCGATACCGCTCGGGTGCGATGTCGTCGCGCATCGCCCAGCTCGCGCTCGTCGATCTGCTGTTCATCCGCGTCGCGCAGCGTCGCTACGACGCCGCGGCCGAATCCCTCCGCGTCACCTATGAGTCGATCCAGGACCACCGCATCGACACCTGAGTGCTGAGATCAGGGCAGCAGCGAGACGCCCGTGTGCTCGGCGAGGGCGAGCAGCAGCTCGTCCTGGAACGCCTCGTCGCGGACCGCGCGATGCGGCTCCTCTCGTCGCTGATGGTGCCAGTAGCCGGAGGTGTCCGCGCCACGCCCTTCGGCGAGCGCCACCTGGGTCCGGTGCCCGAGTTCCAGGTCGTCGGGCGCGTTCGGCCCGCCCATCCGCGTCGGCACCCACCCCGGGTCGACCGCATTGCTGAACACCCCGGGACGCACTCGCGCGATGGCCGCCGCGAGGACGGTCACGAGGAGCTTGCTGTCGGAGTAGCTCGCCGTCCTCGTGGAACCCGACCAGTCGAGACCGTCGAGCGTCGCGGTACCGCCGCGGTGCATGCTGCTGCTGAGGAACACGAGTCGCCGCGCGGGGACGAGGGCGCTCAGCAGATAGGGCGCGACCACGTTGACCGGCAGGACGGCCGTTCCGTCGAGGACGCCGGCGTTGTGGATGATCGCGTCCACGGGACCGGCTGCGGCGACCTGCTCCGCGAGCTCATGGGCGCCGTCGAGGGTGGCGAGGTCACCGGTGACAAGGTGCACGGAGGGCTCGTCGAGCAGCCGGACCCCGTCGGCGCGGGCGAGGCTCCGGGCATGGACGAGCACCTCGTGCCCGTGGTCGACCAGCTCGGTCGCGGCGCCGAGCCCCAGGCCGACGGCGGCACCGGTCACCAGGATGCGCGGCATCAGCGACCCCCTGCCCGTCCGGCCTCGCTGGTGTCGGGCTGGTTCGTGACCGCCGCAGCGTCACCCTGCTCAGCCTCCCGCTGGGACGCCGCCCAGTTCGCGAGCAACTGCAGTCGCTCGGCGGACGGCGAGCCGGGCTCCGCCGTGTAGACGAGCACGACGTGACCTGGGTCGGCCGTGATCGCGAGCTCCTCGTAGGCGAAGGTCATCTCGCCGACGATCGGATGGTTGAACCGCTTCGTTCCCGTGCCGTGGGTGCGCACGTTGTGCGCTCCCCAGAGCGTGCGGAACGCGTCACTCCGGGTCGACAGCTCACCGACGAGGTCGTGCAGTCCCTTGTCGTGCGGGTCCCGGCCGGCCTCGGCACGCATGACCGAGACGCACATCTCGGCGAAGACGTCCCAGTCGGGGTAGAAGTCCCGAGAGGCCGGGTCGAGGAACTGGAACCGCGCGAGGTTCGGGGTGCGCCCGCCGTCGCCGATGACCGGTGAGTAGAACGCGCGCCCGAGCTCGTTGGTCGCGAGGAGGTCCTGGTGGGTGTTGCGGACGAAGGCGATGCCGTCGGTGATCGCGTCGAGCATCCAGTGCAGGCTCGGCCGGGTCGCGGGGTTCTTGGCCGCCCGGCGACGCGGCCGACCGGAGAGCGGGACGCCGTCAGCCGCGCGGGCGAGGTCGAACAGGTGGGTGCGTTCCGCCTCGTCGAGCTGCAGCGCACGGGCGATGGCGTCGAGGACGGTCGACGACGCTCCGGCGATGGCCCCGCGCTCCAGCTTCGCGTAGTACTCGACACTGACCCCGGCGAGCGCCGCCACCTCGGATCGCCGCAGCCCGGCCACCCGTCGGTTGGGGCCCGCGGTCAAGCCGGCGAGTTCCGGGGTCAGCCGTGCCCGACGCGTCATGAGGAACTCGCGTACGTCTGCTCGATCGTCCATGCCTCCGACGATACGTCCTCGAGGCGAGCCGACAGGTGCTCTCTCGGTACACCTCTCAGGCGGGACTCCCTCCCGCGTCGCGGGGGGCGTTGACTGGTCGCCTGCACCACCCGACAGAAGGAGCACACATGCGCGCAGTCGTCATGCATTCGCCCGGCGACGTCCGGGTCGAGGACCGTCCGGACCCCGTCATCGTCGACCCGACCGACGCCGTCATCCGGCTCACGGCGACCTGCATCTGCGGGTCCGACCTGTGGCCGTACCGCGGGGTCGAGCCCGTCGACCACACGAACATGGGGCACGAGTACGTCGGTGTCGTCGAGCAGGTCGGCGAGGACGTGCGGACGATCGCCGTCGGCGACTTCGTCATCGGCTCCTTCGTGACCTCCGACAACACCTGCGAGATCTGTCAGGCGGGGTACCAGTCGAAGTGCGTGCACGCCGAGTTCGTGTCGGTCACCGCGGGTACGCAGGCTCAGCTCGCCCGCATCCCCCACGCCGACGGCACGCTCGTGGCGACGCCCGGACAGCCGGACGCGGAGCTCATCCCCTCGCTGCTCGCCGCGTCCGACGTGCTCGGGACGGGCTGGTTCGCCGCGGTCGCCGCCGAGGTGGGGCCGGGGAAGACGGTCGTGGTCGTCGGTGACGGGGCCGTCGGGCTCATGGGCGTCCTCGCGGCCCGGGAGCTCGGGGCGGAACGCATCATCGCGATGTCGCGTCACGCCGACCGGCAGGCGCTCGCCCGTGAGTTCGGCGCGACCGACATCGTCGAGGAGCGCGGTGCGGCGGGGGTCGCACGGATCAAGGAACTGACCGGCGGTCTCGGCGCGCACAGCGTCATCGAGGCGGTCGGCACCGAAGAGTCCATGCTGCAGGCGATCCGCTCCACTCGCGGTGGCGGCCACGTCGGCTTCGTCGGCGTCGCCCACGAGGGTGTCTCGCTGCCGCTCGACGAGCTCTTCTTCGCCGAAGTGCACCTGCACGGTGGGCCGGCGCCGGTGCGACGGTTCCTCCCCGAGCTCATCCGGATGATCTGGGAGCGGAGAATCGACCCGGGGAAGGTCTTCGACCTCACGCTGCCACTCGAGGACGCGGCCGACGGCTACCGGGCCATGGACGAGCGCCGTGCGATCAAGGTGCTGCTGACGCTGTGAGCCCCGCAGCACCGACCACCTCGACGCCGGACGCGTCGGCCGGTTCGTCGACCCTCCCCGCAGCCGGGACGCCCACCCGGATGCCCTGGTTCGCACTGGCGGCCCTCGCCGCGATGGGGTTCGTCCTCGTGGCCGCGGAGACGATGCCGGCCGGACTCCTCCCGGTCATCGCCCGGGATCTCGACACGAGCGAGGGCCTGATCGGTCAGTTCATCAGCGTGTGGGCGCTCGGGACCGTGATCCTGACGATCCCGGCGCTCGCGCTCACCCGTGGGCTGCGTCGCAAGCCGCTCCTCCTCGGCGCGATCGTCGGGCTCATCCTCGCGAACACCGCGACCGCGGTCTCGGGGGACGTCGCCGTCGCGCTGGTGTCGCGGTTCGTCGCCGGTGCGTTCTGCGGGGTGATCTGGGGCATGCTCGCCGCCTACGGGCGTCGCATCAGCCCGCCCGACCGGGGAGGCCTCGCACTGTCGATCGTGTCCGTCGGAGCGCCCGCCGGACTGGCGCTCGGGACACCGCTCGGGGCGTGGCTCGGCACCGCGTTCGACTGGCGCTGGGCGTTCGGAGGACTCTCGGCGCTCGCGCTCGTCGTGCTCGTGTCCATCGCGGTGGTGGTGCCCGACGCGCCCGGGCAGCCTCGCTCGGCACGGCTCCCGCTTCGACGGGTGCTCGTCCTGCCCGGTGTCGCGGTGGTCCTCGCGGTGATCGTCGTCTGGATGCTGGCTCACAACACCGTCTACACCTACATCTCGCCGTTCCTTCGGGCCTCAGGGACGGGACTCGGAGCCGATCTCGTGCTGCTCGTCTACGGTGTCGCGTCCATCGCGGGCATCGGTCTCACGGCGGCGCTCATCGACCGGGCTCCACGCGCGCTGCTCCACGGGAGCGTCGCGACGTTCGTCACGGCGGGCGTGCTGCTTCTGCTCGGCCACGCGTCGATCGTCGCCGTCCTCGTCGCGACGGTCCTGTGGGGGCTGGCGTTCGGTGGCTCCTCCGCCCAGCTGCAGTCTGCGCTCACCCGATCGGGACGCGAGCACTCGGACATCGCGAACTCCTTCCTGCCCGTCGCGTTCAACCTCGCGATCTTCGCCGGCGGTGTCCTCGGGGCGTTCCTCCTCGGCACCTTCGACGGCCTGATCCTCCCGGTGGTCATGATCGCCCTCGGGCTCGCTGCGCTGCTGCTCACGATCGCGGGACGCCGTTCGGCCTTCACCGCGGGGTGACGACGAGGCCGAGCCGGTGGCGGTGGTCGCGTGAGACCATCGGGCATGGCTTCCATGGATGATGCACCACGGATCGGGGACCTCGAGGTCGACGGCGACGCACTCACCGGCGACGGCACGACACTCTCGGAGCTGGCGGACGAACTGGCTTGCGGCGTCGACGACGCCACCACCGCCGAGGCCCCGTCGGATGGTTGGCGGGTGCTCCGCCGGCTGGAGAGCGGTGCGGTGTATCTCGGTTCGCCGGTCGACGCGGACCACCGGACCTGGCGCCTGGCACAGCTGCATCCGGGAGAGCAGCCTCCGGTGGTGCGCGTGCACCCGGACACGTTGGTCGTGCGACCGAGCCGAGCAGAACGCCGACAGGGCTTGGTGCTCCGCTGGCCGCCGTTTGTGGAGGAGATCTCCGACCCGACGCAGCTCGTCATCGACGTCGTCAACCTCGGTCACTCTCGTTGGTCTCCAGAGGGTGATTCCTTCCATGCCATCGGAGCGCTCACGGAACCGGGCGAGGTCACATTCGGCTTCGCCTGGATGAGTTCAGCGCAGCAACGCGGGGTCCCGCTCGAGCCGGGTGAGTACGCCCGGGTCCCCGTGCATGTCCAGGAACGCGCGACCCCGACGGAGCTCCGAGAAGGACCGTGCGACCTCCACGTCGTGGTCGTCGAACTCGGGCTCCGCCTCGCCGAACCGCTCCGGGTCGAGCTGACCGCGGAGATGGTGGCGCGTCAGGTCGCCAAGCAGAACCGCCACCGGGCCGACCCCGCGAGCGAGCGCCGAGAGCTCGACCGACACATCGGCGACGAGCGTGTGCGTTCCGACGCCCGTCGGTCCTGGGCCGCGATCGCAGACGTGGTCGGGAGCACGATGTCGGAGAACGAGTCCCTTGCCCGCATCGCCGCCGTGCTCGACTGCACGACGGAGCAAGCGGCATCCGTATACGACTCCTCACTGCGCGCGATGGGACGGATGGACGCCGACCGCCGTGACGAGCAACTACAGGAACTCATCCGCCGTCGCGACGCCCTCGGGTGATGACCCGCCCACCGAGAGTGCAGAAGATGTCCGCCCAAGCCGCGTTTGAGAGCGTCTTGTGCGCTCTCGGTGAGCGCATCATCGCTCGCGCTCGCTCAGCCGGGCCGGATACGCTGGCGGGCGGGACGAGACGACCGCTCGACCCACGAGGGGATGCCGGATGCTGACTGACGCACTCACCATCGTCCTGGCGGTCGTGTCGGCGCTGCTCCTCGGATTCGCCGCGCGGCGGGTGCTCGACGCCCCGGTCGGATGGCCGCGCAGCATCCTCGTCGGGCTCGTCGTGTTCGTCACCGGCCCACCGTTCGTGAACTGGCTGCTGCAACAGACCGGCCTGGTCCAGCCGGGTGAGTCCGGAGATGCTCGAGCGGCCTTCGCGGCGATCGCCGTCGCCCTCCTCGCGATCGGTTGGATCTTCGCGCTCGGGCTCGGTGTCCTCGTCGCCATCGAGGTCATCATCCCGACCCGGCCGCTGATGAACCCGATCGACGTCGTCCGCTCCGCGATCAAACGACGGCGACGGACGAGGCGATACCTGCAGATCCTCACCATCGCGTCGCGGCACGGCGCAGGATGGCTCGTGCACGGCCGGTCCCGCGTCCAGCTCGAACTCACCACGAGCGAGCAGCGCGCCAACGCGATCATCGCCACGATCAACGACTCCGGCGTCACCTTCGTGAAGCTCGGACAGGTGCTCTCGACGAGACGCGACCTGGTGCCCGAGCCGTACCTCAGCGCCCTCGCGTCGCTGCAGTCCGAAGCGACCACGCTGCCCTGGCACGAGGTCCAGGTCGTCATCGAGACGGAACTCGGTGCTCCCATCGACACCGTGTTCGCGTCGATCGACTCCGAGCCGCTCGCTGCGGCGTCCGTCGCGCAGGTGCATACCGCCGAGCTGCTCGACGGCACCCCCGTGGTCGTGAAGGTCCAGCGACCGGCCGCGCGGGTGCAGGTCGAGGCCGACGCCGACATCGTCGTCCGCCTCGCCGAGCGCGCTGAGACGCACACCAAGTTCGGGCAGGACCTCCGCCTCGCTTCGGTCGCGCGCGCCTTCACCTCGACGCTGCTCGAGGAGCTCGACTACCGGATCGAAGCCCGCAACGTGGAGATGATCCGCAGCACCTTGAAGCGTCGCGAGGAGCGCGACGAGGGCGTCCGGATCACGGTGCCGCGCGTCTATCCGGCGGCCTCCGGCGCCCGCCTGCTCACCATGGACCTCGTCGACGGGTTGCCGCTCAGTCGAGCGCGGGACCGCATCGCGACCATCCCCAAGGAGGAACGCGAGACCCTCGCCACCGGCCTCATGGAGGTCGTGCTCGAACAGATCCTCGTGCACGGCGTCTTCCACGCCGACCTCCACCCGGGCAACGTCATCCTCCGCGAGGACGGATCGCTCGGGCTGATCGACTTCGGGGCCGTCGGCGTCATCGAGCGCAGCCAGCGGCAGCGGCTCACCGCGGTGATGCTCGCGACCGTCAGCGAGGACGACATCGCGGCGACCGACGCCCTCCTCCTCATCGTCGACCTGCCTGAGGAGGCCGACCTCGACGCCCTGCGCCACGACGTGGGCATCGTCATCACCACCGAGCGTCACCGCCCGGGTGGCGACGGCTCGATCTTCAGCCGGCTCCTCGACGTCATCCGGCAGCACCACATCGCGCTCCCCGGCGACCTCGCCGCCGCGTTCCGGAGCTTCGCGACCCTCGAAGGGTGCCTCAAGGCGCTCGACCCCGACTTCGACATGTTCGAACAGGCCCTCCCGATGGTCCCGCGCCTCCTCCGCCGCTCGCAGTCCATCCGGCAAACGGCGGTCACCCTGCAGGCGCAGGCCGCCGTCACCGCCGCGTTGGCCCGTAACCTCCCGCGTCGACTCGACTCGCTGCTGTCCGGACTCGAGGACGGGACGGTCGGCGTGACGCTGAAGGGCTTCGCCGACGAACCGGCGAAGGGACTCGTGGAGGGCGTGACCGCTGAGATCGTCGGAACCCTGATCTCGATCGCCGCCCTCGTGATCGCCGTGGTCCTCGTCGTCACCGGTGCCGGCCCGGTCCTCCCCGGCGGCCTGCGGGTGTTCGATCTCATCGCGGCGTTCATCGGGTTCCTCGGCTTCCTGGGGCTGCTGCGCGTCCTGCGACAGACCGTCGTCCGTCGGGGTCGGTGACCGGAGCACCCCGCTGTTCACCTGACGGCACTACCGTGATCGGGTGAGCGATCCCCGACTGCAGCGACGCCTGGGCACGAGCGCCGCGGTGTTCATCGGCCTGGGCTCGATGATGGGCGCCGGCGTCTTCGCGGTGTTCCAGCCGGCGGCGGAGGTCGCCGGCGCAGGACTCCTCATCGGGCTCGTCATCGCCGCGGTCGTCGCCTGCTGCAACGCGATGTCCTCCGCGCAGCTCGCCGCGCAACTCCCCTCGGCCGGCGGCACCTACCTCTACGGCCGCGAACTCATCGGGCCGTGGTGGGGCTTCGCCGCCGGATGGAGCTTCGTGGTGGGCAAGACCGCGAGCGCCGCAGCCATGGCGGTCGCCTTCGCAGCGTATGCGGCACCGGCCGAGTGGAGTCGCCCGGTCGCCGCGCTCGCGGTCGCCCTCGTGGTCGTGACCAACTGCCTCGGGGTCACCCGCACCGCGACCGCGACCCGGATGATCGTGGTGGCCGTCCTCCTGGTCCTCGCCGTGGTCGTCGGTTCAGGCGTCGTCGGGCCGGACGCCGGTTCGACGGGGGTCGCGTCGCTCGGGTTCGACGCCGGCCCGCTCGCCGTGCTGCAGTCCGCGGGGTTGCTGTTCTTCGCCTTCGCCGGGTACGCGCGGATCGCGACCCTGGGCGAGGAGGTCCGCGATCCGGCCAAGACGATCCCGCGCGCCATCGGGATCGCGTTCGCCGTCGCCGTGGTCGTCTACGCGGCCGTCGCGGTCGTGTCGCTGCTCACGCTCGGCGCGGACGGCCTCGCAGCCAGTGCACGACCCCTGGCCGCGGTGGTGGAGGCGAACGGCTGGCAGTGGGCTGCGACACTGGTGCGGCTCGGCGCGGCGGCGGCCTGTCTGGGGGCGCTCCTCGCCGTGTTCGCGGGCATCGGACGCACCGCCTTCGCGATGGCGAGGACCGGCGACCTGCCACGAGCGCTCGACGCGGTGCACCCGCGGTTCGCGACCCCCTACCGCGCGGAACTGCTCGTCGGCGCGGTCGTCATCGTGCTCGTCCTGCTCGTCGACCTCCGGAGCGCGATCGGGTTCTCCTCGTTCGGCGTGCTGCTCTACTACGTGGTCGCCAACGTCGCGGCGTTCCGCCAGACGCGCGAGCACCGACGGTACCCGCGCGCGGTCAGTGTGTTCGGCGCCGTCGGTTGCGTCGTCCTCATGTTCACGCTGCCGCCGACGTCGGTCATCGTGGGCACGGTGGTCGTGCTCCTCGGGTTCGCCGGGCGGGCGGTGCTGGCACCTCGACGAGCTCGGTGACCGGCCCCCGGTCCCTGAGCTTGTCGAAGGGCCGACCGGCTACAGCTGCGCGGAGAGGCGGAAGATGTTCTCGACGGCCAGTTCGGCGGCGATCGCGTCGCCGGCCTCGACCGCCTCGCGGAGTGCCGGGTAGCCCTGCTCCTTGGCAGCCCAGTCGGTGTTCTCCTCGGTGCGCGTCGCGGAGGACCGGTAGGTGAGGCCGTCGATGATGTCCTTCGTCGCAGCGACGAGCGTGGCGTTCGGGCACGCGGCGATGAACGCGTCGAAGAGCTCCCAGCTGAGTCGCCCGTGCTCGGCGATGTCGCGCTGCTCGACGACCACGATCACCTGGTTGATCGAGCGGACGAGCGCCTTCTTCTGCGTCGCGCCGAGGCCGGGGACGGTGACGCGGACGACACCGCCGAGCATCGCACCCAGCGTCTGCATGACCTCGGTGCGCTGGGCCGGGTCGGGCAGGGCGACGCGGGTGTACCGCTGTGCGGCCATCTCGATGAGGCCGACGCGGGCGAGGTCGTTGAGGGCCTCGCGGATCGGCGTGCGGGAGATCCCGAGCCAGGACTGGAGTTCGCCGTCGTTGAGGTGCTCACCGGGCTCGAGGGTGCCGTCGAAGATGGCCGTGCGGATGCGTTCGACCGCGACCTCGCGGAGTGAACGACGCTCGACGGGCGGGTTGGCTGAGGGCACGGGCATGCGGGATCTCCTTCGTCGGCGAATGCTATGCCATCAGCGTACCGAATATCAGCGGATCCACCCGGGGTTGACGCGAGATCCCACGACACCTGACGGGCTGGGTCACCGCTCGGACCTCACCGGGTCGCCCTCGATCGGCGGCTAGTCCTGCGGGATGAGCGGGATGATGTCACGGCTCGGCGGCACGACCTCGCCGCTCTTGCTGCCGCCGATGACCTTGCCCTCTGTGCGGTCGTAGACGAGGTCGAACTCGGTCTCATCAGTGCGCACCCAGGCGCCGATCCAGCCCGTCGCCGTCTCACCGGCGGGCGTCGCCTGCAGGAGCGAGTAGCCGGCCGCGGCCATCGGCGCCTTCAGCTCCTCGGGCGTTCCGAGACCGAGCGTCACATAGTCGAGGTTGACGGCTCGGGTGGTGACGGAGACCCGGTAGGGGAAAACACTGCCGCCGTACTCGTCGCCGGCTTCGAGCCGGACCTGGACGAGCATCGGGCGCAGGCCGTCGGTGGTGCCGGCAGGCGCCGGGAAGTCGTCGACGATCGCGAGGGCGGTCACCTTCGTACCGTCGACGTCGTCGGTGAGTGTGTGCTCCTGGAGCGGCGTGCTCGGCGGCTGCGACACCGACGGCGTCGGCGGAGCGGAGGCGCGGTCAGCGTCCGACGAGGAGCCGGTGGAGCAACCGGTGAGGGCGAGGGCGGCGACCGTGAGAGCCGCGGCCAGGGTCGTTCGACGAGAACTCATGCGCATGCCTCAATCCTGTCAGAACGGGGTGGAGCGACCCGATGGGCAGCGCGGACCTTGACAGATCTCGACGATACGGTTTTCAGACCTCGGCGACGGCCGTACGCGCGTGTCGGGATGGAGCGTGTTCCCGAGCATCGAAGGACGCGCGGCATGATCGAGAACGGAATGGAGCGTGGCGTCGTCGAGGGGTTCGAACGGCTCGACGCGCTGCTCGGCCACTGAGTCGCGGACCTGCCGGGCGAATCGGCGGAGACCCGTCAGACAGCGCCACCGAAGTAGACCTCGACCTCCCGGACGGTGCCGTCGACGACGCGAGTCGCCTCCAGGTTGCGGTACGTCTTCCCTTGCACGACATACTCGTAGCGGCGGAGGACGATGCCGTCGGTCTCGACGATCTGGAGCGTCACCCCCGGGGTGTCGAAATGGTCGGCGCTCGGGAAGCAGCGCTCGAGCCAGGTCGTTCGGTCGAGGTGGTCGTCCTGCGGGCTCGTGAAGACGAAATCCGCATGCATCAGCGCCTCGGCGGCAGGCCGATCCTGCTCGCGGAACGCCCGCATGAACGTCAGAACCGTGTCGATCGCCGATGAACGCATGCGGTGATCCTACGCGCGGGCCTGGCGCTGCGGTGTCGCGGCCGGTCCCTGAGCTTGTCGAGGGGCCCACAAGGGACCTCCCGGACCGCGCCGCGACAACCGCGGTGACCCGTTCCCTGAGCCTGTCGAAGGGCCCACGGGCAACCTTCCCCGCCGCACCTCGACCGCCGAGGACACTCGTTCCCTGAGCCTGTCGAAGGGCCCACGAGCGACCTTCCCCACCAGAGGCGGACTCCGCGACCGCGTCACCGTCGGTCCTTGAGCCTGTCGAAGGGCACCCCGAGGGACCTGCCGGACCGCTCCTCGACAACCGTGGAGACCCGTTCCCTGAGCCTGTCGAAGGGCCCACGGGCAGCCTCCCCCGCCGCACATCGACCGCCGAGGACACCCGCTCCCTGAGCCTGTCGAAGGGCCCACGAGCAAACATCAACTGTCGGATAAATACCCAGATCAGCGGATGATTCGTTGGCCGTTCGAATGTCAGTGGTCCGTGTTTGGATGGATCCATGACCAGCACCGCACCGAACCCGCTCGCCGCCGCCGCGGCCGGGTTCGATGTCGTCTGGCAGGGCGCGCTCGACGCGATCCGCCCCGGCGCAGGTGTCGCGGAGCAGCTCGAGAACATGAACGACGAGGCGATCCTCCGTCTCCTCGACGAACTCGGCGCCGTGCAGCACGCGGTCGAGGTCCTCGCCGCCCGCGTCGTCGGCGCGATCGCCCTCCGACCTTCGCCTACTGGCCGCGACGGCACGCTCGTGCGGGCCGCCGGTTACGCGAACCCGGGCGTCATGGTGTCCGAGCGGTGGCGGGTGGCACGCGCCCGAGGCGCCGCGATCGCGGAGGTCGGTGCCGCGATCACGCAGCCTCGCGGGCTGCTCGGCGAGCTGGAGGAATGCCCGTTCCCGGCGGTCGCTGCGGCAGTCGAACCGACCCAGGATCTCGACGCCACAACCGAACTAACCGCCGATCCGCTCTCCGCCACGGCGGAAGATGACCCACGTGGCCTGAGCCTGCTCGGCACACCACGGGCACCCCTGAGCGTCGACGGGGCCGCGGTCATCGTCCGGGAGCTCCGCAACGCGGGCCGCATCTGCAGCAGAGGCGAGCTCGAGGCGGCGTCGGTCATCGCGATCGAGCACGCCGGACACACACCCCTGCAAGACGTCACCCGCATCGCGAAACTCGTCCGCACCCGCCTCGACCAAGACGGCCGCGAACCCCGCGACGAACTCCTCCGCCGAGCGGAACGCTGCACCATCCACGAACTCCCCACCGGCATGACCCTCCTCCGCGCCGAACTCGCCCCAGAAAGCGCCGCCTTCATCCGCGCCGGCCTCGACGCCCTGATCACCGCAAGCATCCGCAAACCCCGCTTCATCGACCCCGAGCAGCCGTCCGACACCGACGCCCCAGACGGGTCCGGTCACCCCATGCCCGCCACCACGCTCATCCCCATCGACCGACGCCGCGCCATCGCCCTCACCGAGACCTTCCGCCACCTGGCCGGCTGCAGCAGCGCCGCCACCGAACTCACCCCCGTCACCGTCATCATCCGCACCGACCACGACACCCTCGAAACCGGTCTCGGCACCACCACCATCGACGGCATCGACGAACCCATCGGCCCCGGCGCCCTCCGCCGCCTCGCCGCCGACGCCAACCTCATCCCCGCAGTGCTCCGCGGACCATCCCAGGTCCTCGACCTCGGCACCAGCACCCGACTGTTCTCCCGCGCCCAGAAACTCGCCCTCGCCGAACGCGACGGCGGCTGCGCCTGGACCGGCTGCACCCACCCACCATCCTTCACCGAAGCCCACCACATCACCTGGTGGTCCCGAGGCGGACCCACCAACCTCGACAACGGCATCCTCCTCTGCCCCTTCCACCACCACCGCATCCACGACGACCACTGGACCATCCGCGTCCAAAACGGTGTCCCCTGGTTCATCCCACCCAGCCACATCGACCGACACCAAACCCCCATCCGAGGCGGACGCATCCACCTCGCCGCCTGAACCCGGGGCACCCGTCTGCCTCCGCACCCGCTGCCCTTCGACAAGCTCAGGGACCGACACGGGAACCACCCTGCCCGGCAAGCCCGGCAGTCGGGTACCCGGTCCCTGAGCCTGTCGAAGGGCCTACGAACAACCGACCCACCCGCCCTTCGACAAGCTCAGGGTCGGAAACGGGGAGCCAGCACACCCCCACACGCTCAGGGAACGACGCCCTACTCGACAACCCGGCCACCCCGGTCCCTGAGCCTGTCGACGAGCACACGAACAGCCGTCATACCTGCCCTTCGACAAGCTCAGGGACCGAGACGGGACACCATGACGTCTCGACACGCCCGCCAGCCGAACGCAGGCTTCGCATCCGGGGCGCCGTTCCCTGAGCCTGTCGAAGGGCCCACGAACAACCTCCCCACCTGCCCTTCGACAAGCTCAGGGACCGAAACGGGAACCGCCCTGCCTCGGACACGCTCAGCGACCGACGCCGTCCTCGACAACCCGGCCATCCCGGTCCCTGAGCCTGTCGAAGGGCCCACGAGCGACCACCCGCCCTTCGACAAGCTCAGGGACCGGGGACACTGACTCAGGAACCCTGGACACCTGCTCAGGGGGCCAAGAACTCCGGCTCAGGCACCGGGCTGCTGCCTCGGGGGCGGGGCGCCGGGCCGAGGAACGGGATCGAGCTCAGCTCAGGCGCTCGGGGCCGCCGTCGACTCCCGCACGATGAGCTGCGGCACCGAACGCACCACGCCGACGGAGTCCGCATCGCTCAGCACCTCGAGCAGCGTCGACATGATCGTCCGCCCGAGCTCCGGGAAGTCCTGCCGCATCGTCGTCAGCGGCGGCGCGAAGTGCTCAGCCTCCGGGATGTCATCGAACCCGACGACGCTCACGTCGTCCGGCACCCGCAGGCCCCGCTCCGACAGCGCGTGGATCACGCCGAGCGCCATCTGGTCGTTCGCCGCGAACACGGCCGTGAACAGCCCACCGCCCCGTCCACCGGACCGCCCGTCGTCATCGTCTCCGACCCCGAGGTCCGCCACGAGCTCCCGCCCGAGCCGGAACCCGCTCGCCGGCGTCCAGTCGCCCACCAGCGGTTCGCGGGCGACGAGCCCGTGCTCGGACAGCGCATCACGCCACCCCCGCACCCGCTCCAACGCGTCCACCGAATCCGCCGGCCCCGCGAGATGGGCGATGCGGCGATGCCCCAACCCGACGAGGTGGTCGACGAGGATCCGCGCCCCCTGGTACTGGTCGATGGAGACACGGTGGAACCCGTCCCGGTGAGTCGACTCGACCGCGACGAGGGGCACCCCCAGCTCGATCCCGCGCACCGCGTCGAGCGCCCCACGATGCGCGGCGATGAGCACGATCGCCTCGACGTTCTGCCGCAGCAGCAACTCGACGGCCTGCCGCAGCGACGCCGGATCCGACTCCAGCATGCTCGCCATGCTCACGGCATACCGGGCGTCCCGTGCGGCCTCATTGAAGCCGAGCGCCGTACTCGACGGCCCGTAGTCCGGCCCACCGGTCGTGATGAGGCCGATCGTTCGTGAACGGCGGGTGACGAGCGACCGTGCGGCCTGCGAGGGCGTGTACCGCAACTGCGTGATCGCCTGCTCGACCCGCTGCCTCGTCGCCGGTCGCACGTTCGGCAGATCGTTGAGCACCCGGGACACGGTCTGATGCGAGACCCCGGCGAGGCGCGCCACATCGAAGATGGTCGCGACCCGTGCCCGCCCGTCGTCGTTACCCACCAGTGCTGCCGGCTCCCACCTGACGAGGTCCGCACGCCTCTCCCCGAGAAGCGTATCCGTCCGTTCACGGCACGGCTGCGCTCTCCGCGCCACCTCCAGCGGTTCGGCAGGTAGCCCGCATGGGCACCGCTCCCCATCGCCGGTGGACAGCCGACCTCGGTACCGTGATGGACGAGCCACCGGTCGCGCGGGCGCCGCGTGTTCAGCTGCGCGTCGCGACCGACACCCGAACAGGAGCACACATGATCATCTGGACCCGTTGGGGCATCGTCGTCTTCCTGATCTTCGGGCTCTCCGTCGGCGCCGGCTTCCTCATCAAGGCGATCGTCTCACCCGACGGCGGATCGGCGCAGTCCGGGGTGTTCGTCGGCATCGGATTCCTGCTCGGCGCCGTCGCCTGCTGGGCCTTCGGGAAGTTCGCGCTGGCGAAGCTGGACGCACCGCGGCCGGTCGTCGTCTGGCAGCAGCTCGCGCAGCCGTACGTCAACGAGCACGGCATCACCGTCAAGCAGGAGGCCGTGCCCGTGCGCCACCCGCAGACCGGCGAGCAGCTCTACAGCCGCCCGAGCTCCACACTCTTCTTCATCCCCGTCCGCTTCTGGGCGTACGTCATCGCCGCGCTGGGCGTCGTCACGATCGTCGTGAACGTGGTGCGCGGCTGACACTCAGCCCTGGCGACCCTTCCACCGCGGGTTCTGCTTGTTGATGACGAACACCCGGCCACGGCGGCGGACGATCTGGGACCCCGGCTTGTCCTTGAGCGACTTGAGTGAAGCGCGGACCTTCATGGCGACCTCCTGGTGATCACGATGCGTGCTACCTTGTTGAGAACGATTCTCAACAGAACGCACTGTAGCACCCATCGACCAGGAGAACCCGCCGTGACCACGCCTCACGTGCCGCTGACCGTGACGCTCGTCCTCGGCACCTGTCCGCCGGAGCGTCGCACCGTGGCCCGACAGATCGCCGGACGATCCGCGGCGCTCGTCACGATCGAACGGCAGGACGACGCCGAGAGCGCCCACCCTGACATCGACGACGCGATCGACGCCGTCGCGCGACACCCGCTCGCTCCCCGGCACCTCGTCCTCGATTGCGGGAGCACGGTCCGCCCGGTCGACGCAGTCTCCGCCGTCCTCGGGCACCGCGACACGGCCGTCCTGGACGCCGTCGTGACCGTCGTCGACGCAGCCCATCTGCTGCACGACCTCCAGGACGACGAGTACGTCACCCACGACGAGGACGGCGACACGGCGTACACCGCACGGTCGATGATCACCGTGGAGCAGCTCGAGTACGCGGACACCATCGCCGTCGCAGGCCGACGCGGCGTCACACACGAGCGACTCGCGGTGCTCCTCGCGCTCCTCAGCCACCTGAACCCGACGGCGCTGACGCGGATGGTCGAGCCGGTCGCGGCCCGACCGCGCGCCACACCCGGCACTCCGGCGACTGCGAGCACCCGTGAGCCGCTCGCCCGCTACCGCGACTCCCCGTTCGAACTGGACCGCTTCAGCACCTCCCCCGGGTGGATCGCGATGCTGAACGGCGAGCACCGGCCGTGGGTGGATCACGACCGCGTGACCACCCTGCGGTTCGACAGCCCCCGGCCGATGCACCCGGAACGGCTCCTCGCATGCTTCGACGGACCGATCGAGGCGGGGCGGTTCGGCCAGGTCATCCGTACGGCGGGGTTCCTCGTCCTCGCGACGCGCGCCTCCCGCGTCGGCGTCCTGCAGCACGTCGGCTCGATGATCGATCTGGAACCCACGTCGTTCGAGACGAACGACCCCGGCGCACCGCTCGGTCAGGAGCTCGTCGTCACCGGGATCGACCTCGACGAGGTCGCCATCTCCGCCGCCCTGCACGCTTGCACCCTGACGGACGAGGAACTCCTCGCCGGGCCGGTGGCGTGGGCGCACTACCCGGACGCCTTCACGCCATGGAGCACCACCCGCGAGCGCTGAGCGGCCGGCCCGTCAACTGCCTGAAACGGCTCGGATCCCGGTCGATTTCGTGCAGGTCCGGGCGACTCAGTGGATCCGCGCGCTCACCCACTCCTCGCGGACAAACCGCACGAACTGCTCGACGGCGGGAGACACCGCCCGGGCACGGCTGGTGGCGACACCGATCACCCGGACCGCCTCGTCGTCGAGCGGGACGAGCACGACGCCCTCCATGCTCGTGGAATCGGGGAGAACGGCGATCCCGACCCCTGCGCGCACGAGACCACGGAGCGTCGACAGCTCGGACACCTCCATCGCCACCCGGGGCACGACGCCGTGCCTCGCGAAGTACGCGTCCGCGATCTGCCGGAGCCCCGAGTCCGTCGTCATCGCGAGGAACTCCGTCTGCTCGAGGTCGGACGCCGCCAACGACGTCCGATCGGCGAACGCATGCCCGACCGGCACACCCAGCGCGAGCCGCTCGGAGGTGAGCGGACGCCACTCGATGTCCGGATCACGCGGTTCCGGGCTGAGGAAGGCGACGTCGGCCGAGCCGGAGCGGAGCGCGTCCAACACACTGTCGGCCTTCCCGCCGTCGAGGACGAACCGGATGTCCGGCAGCAGCTGGCGGTACTCACTCACGATGCGCGGGATGAGCCAGCCACCGAGGGACGAGACGTAGGCGATGGACACGAGGCCCGCCGAGGGGTCGCGGAGCTCGTCGATCCGCGACTGCGCATTGTCGAGCTCGGTCTGCGCCCGGAGCGCGTGCACGAGGAGGATCTCACCGTAGCGGTTGAGTTCGAGCCGGCTGCGGTGGCGGTCGAACAACTCGACCCCGGCGTCCGCCTCGAGCCGACCGATCGCCCTCGTGAGCGTCGACTGGGAGATACCGAGCGCCTCAGCGGCGTACGGGACGTGACCGTCTTCGGCGAGCGCCCGAAGGTACGCGAGTTCGTCGATCCTCATGCCCTCATGATGCCGCACCGGCGAGCCCGACTGGGGCGGCACCTCGACAAGCTCGGTGACCGGGGCGCGCTCGGTGACCGGATGAGGCTCGGCGACCGGGCGCGCTAGCGTGGTGCAGTGATCCGCAGACCGCGACCGAGCCAGGCGGCGACCGGCGCCCTCCTCGTCCTGGCCGGACTCGTCTGTCAGGAGCTCGGCGCGTCGATCGCGGTCACGCTGTTCCCGCAGGTCGGTCCGATCGGCATGGTGACGCTGCGGCTCGTGTTCGCCGCGCTTATCCTGCTGGCCGTGGCCCGCCCGGCCCTCCGCGGACACCCGAGGAGCGCCTGGGGGTCGGCGGTCGGCTTCGGGCTCGTCCTCGCCGCGATGAACGTCTGCTTCTACCTGGCGCTGGACCGCATCCCGCTCGGCCCGGCGGTGACCCTCGAGATCCTCGGCCCGCTGGCACTCAGCGTCATCGCGGGTCGTCGATGGACGAGCGCGCTCTGGGCGGGCGTCGCCCTCGTCGGCGTCCTCCTCCTCGGCGGGGTGCTCCTCCACAGCGGACCGACGGCCGCACTCGACCCGATCGGCGTCGTCCTCGCACTCGCCGCCGGCGCCCTCTGGATCGGTTACATCCTGCTGTCGGCGCGGACGGGGTCGGAGTTCCCCGGCCTGAACGGTCTGGCGATCGCCGCCGCCATCGGCGCGCTCGTGACCATCCCACTCGCCGCGACGACCGCGGGCATCGCCCTGTTCGATCCCGTCATCCTCCTGCTCGGCCTGGGCGTCGCCGCGCTCTCGTCGGCCGTGCCGTACGCGCTGGAGTTCGTCGCCCTCAGACGCCTCAGCGCCGCGACCTTCTCGATCCTGCTCGCATCCGCGCCGGCCATCGCCGCGATCGCTGGACTCCTCGTGCTCGGTCAGCAGCTCACGACACCGCAGTGGCTCGGCATCGCCTGCGTGGTCGGTGCCGGGATCGGCGCCGTGCTCTCAGCCAGGCGGGGTCGCGCACCCGAGGTGCAGCCGAGCATCGCGCCGAGCTGATCGTCGGGTCAGGACGCGGCGAAGCGGGCGTGCACGCGGGAGGACACCGTGATGTCCTCCGGCTTCAGGTCGAGCGCGGTGTCGCCGGCAGGAGCCGCGGCCCCGCGCATCATCGGTGCTGCGGCCTGGCTCGACGGCGAGCGAGTGTCGTCGCCCAGCATGCCGGGTTCCGCCAGGGCGACCGGCCGCACAGCGCCGAGCCCGAGACTCGTGGCGTAGGCGGTCGCGCGGCCCACCGCGTCGCGGACGGCGTTGTGCTGGGCCTCGGCCGTGATGCGGTGCTTCGTCACCTCGGTGAGCGCCCACGTGACACCGGTCACCGTGACGCCGTCCTGGGTCGCGATCTCCTCGGCCCAGCGGGCCAGCGCCTGCAGGTCGGCGAACTTCACCTCGAGCGCGACCGTCGCGTGGTGCACGAGCGGCAACTGCTTCCCGTCCTTGTTCCACGGCCGCTCACTCCACACCCGCAGCCGATCGGCCGACCACCAGGTCACGGCCGACTGCGCGCGGAGCTGCTCCGCCGCCTGACTGAGCGCACGGTGCAGCGCGGTGGTGTGGGAGACGACGGGCTCACGTTCCGGCCCCTGGAACCCCGCCGAGATGAGGACGGTCCCACGCTCAGCCGGGTGGTGGTAGTCGAAGCGGCCCTCGACGGTGATGATCGTTTCGCTCATACCCGGCACTCTATCCCGCGACGGCGGCTACGCTCTGGACCATGACGGACGGCGGAACCTGGGCGGATCGACGACGTGGACGGCAGCGGGACGCACACGGTCCTGCGGGACGCGGGCTGCCGCCCGGCGACGTCGAGACGGTCGCGAAGTACCTCAAGGAGCGCGTCTACGCGACCTTCACCGGCCTCGCGATCGTCCTCGTGCTGGCGGCGAACGTGGAGCACCACGACGCGCCGGATGCGCTCTTCTCGCTCGTCATCGGCGTGGTCGGCATCACCCTCGCCGGCCTGGTCGCCGAGATGATCGCGCACCTCGCCGCCCACGGGGCGTTCCCCGACGAGCGGGGGTGGCACTCCATGCTCCGGATCGCGTGGGGCTCGCTCCTCACCGTCGCGACACCCACCATTTTGCTCATGCTCGCCGTGTTCGACGTCATGGAACTCGAGACCTCCCTCCGCGTGTCCGCGATCGTCTACCTCGTCACCCTCGGGCTCAGCGGGTGGGTCGCCGTCCGGCGCGCGCGGCTGTCCGTCTGGCAACAGCTCATCGCCCTCGCGGCCCTCGTGCTCCTGGGTGTCCTCGTCATCGGCGTGCAGGTCCTGGCCCACGGCTGAATCGCCGATGCGAGCTCGGACCCCGTCGGAAATGCCCGAGCGGTCGACGACGTTGCAGAGCACGTGAGCACTCCGGAGACCGTCGACGTCGTCGTGATCGGCGCGGGTCAGGCGGGACTGTCGGCCGCGTACCACCTGCATCGGCGCGGTTTCGTCCCACTGGGCACCACCGATGGCGCGACCGCAGCACGCACCTTCGTCGTCCTCGACGCGAACGATGCCCCGGGCGGCGCCTGGCAGCACCGATGGCGGTCGCTCACCATGTCGACCGTCAACGGGGTCTACGACCTGCCCGGCATGCCGAAGCCCGAGCTCGATCCCGCCTCCCCGAGTGTCGACGTCATCCCGCCGTACTTCGCGGCGTTCGAGGAGCGTTTCGGCCTCGCGGTCCGCCGCCCGGTGCAGGTCCGCGCCGTCCGCCGCGAGGACGACGACCCGCGCGGTCGGCTCCTCGTCGAGACCGCGGCGGGCACCGGCTCCC